>JALHRF010000093.1 GCA_022841545.1 Bauldia sp.
TGGCTCTGACTCACTTTTGATGAAGTTTGGAATTCGGCTGGCTTGATTGCGATCGGGGGAATCAATGCCATGCAGCGGTCACTCCGCCCCGCCACGCTGGTCCCGCACGGCTTCGTCGTGGATGAGGTCAGCAGTGACAGTGCGGGCGCGCTGATTACAGTCCGAGGAGTTGGCAATACGAGTTCGTGTCCGGGATGCGGGAGGGCGTCGGAGCGGGTGCACAGTCGCTACCGACGACATCTGGCGGATCTGCCAATGGCAGGGAAGCCAGTTCGGCTCGTCGTCCGGGCGCGGCGTTTCCATTGCGACACCGTGCTGTGCGGCCGGCGCATTTTCGCCGAGCGCTTTGACGACAACGTGCTGATGCCGTGGGCGCGGCGCACGGCCCGGCTCGACCACATCGTCCATCACCTTGGGCTCGCGCTCGGCGGACGACCGGCGGCGAGTTTTGCCCGCAGGCTGGTTCTGCCGGTGAGCAACGACACCCTGCTGCGGGTCGTGCGGCGACACGGTAGCCCGAACTTCGTCCCGCCGACGGTCATCGGGATCGACGACTGGGCGTGGCGGCGCAACCAACGCTACGGCACGATCATCTGTGACCTCGAGCGGCGTAGGCCCATAGCTCTCTTGCCCGATCGGGAGCCCGCAACCGCACAGGCGTGGCTCACCGATCAACCGCAGATCACGATCGTCGCTCGCGACCGCGGCGGAGGCTATGCCTCGGCTGCGGCTAAGGCGCTGCCAACGGCGACACAGGTCGCTGACCGCTGGCACCTGATGGAGAATGCCAGCCGCGCCTTTCTCGACGCGGTGCGCAAATCCATGCGGCAGGTTCGCGCCGCGATCGGCGTCGCCACGATCGACCCCGAGCTGCTCACGGCCGCCGAGCGGATGCAGTACGAGGGATATCTTCGCCGGGAAGACGCGAACGCGGTCATCCTCGGATTGGCCAGGGACGGGATCACGATCAAGGAGATCGTGCGCCGTACCGGGCATAGCCGTGGCCTCGTTCGCAAGGTGCTGCGCGGTCAGCGAACGGACATCTTCCGCTCGCGAGAGAGTTCGCTCGATTTGCACCTGCCGTGGCTCGAGGAACAGTGGGCGTCTGGCAAGCGCAACGGCGCGGAGCTGTGGCGTCTCCTCAAGCACCAAGGCTTCCGTGGTTGCCTTCGTGTCGTCAGCGAGTGGACAGCGCGCCGTCGGCGCGCGGAGCAGACGGACGGGGACGCGCTGAGCCGGGCACCTTCTGCGCGTACTATTGCGCGGCTCATGACCGTTGGCCGTGACCACCTGTCCAAATCCGAGAGCGTCACGATCGCAGCGATCGAGGCCGGCGTGCCGCTGCTGGTCGAGGCGCGGGAGATCATCGGCGTGTTCCAGGCAATGATCCGCAAGAAGATTGTCGCGGACCTCGAGCCGTGGCTGGCGAGGGCCAGTTCGAGCCTGATCGCGTCGTTCGCCAGCGGCGTCGTCAAGGATCGCGCGGCAGTCGTCGCCGCCATCTCGTCGCCCTGGTCCAATGGCCAGACCGAGGGGCAGATCACCAAGCTCAAGCTCGTCAAACGCCAAATGTACGGCAGGGGCAAGATCGATCTCCTCCAGGCCCGCCTCGTCGGCGCCCCTTAGCGCGGCGCCACCAAATGTGCGTCAGAGCCAACATTCCGCGCCGATTGACAGATGACGACCAATGGACCAATGTCTGCCTTGGGCACAAGAACCATTCTGGACGATATAGTATAATTTATAGTATAATTTGATGAACATATTGAATTGAAACAACAGTTATTAGACAACTAATTATAAATACCGGGACCAAATATCATATAGTCATCAACTATGTTGTAAAATACATGAAAGCACAGAATATATCAATATCCCTTGTCTGGTAACGGTGACTGCTAAAAGATCGGGCGTGCCAGGGCTGGGGGCGACAACTTGGCAGAACAAACCCAACTGTCCTCCATCGGTGTAATGGGTTGAAGCTGTGTCGGGCAGAATGCTCGCGGGGCTGCTCAGGACCACGCCGGGGGCCGGAGGACGCCGGCTCGCATGCTTGGCTGGCTTCTCTCGGCGGCTCCTCGATCTCGGCTTCTGCCATCGCCGTTGCAACCCGCTGGATGCCTGATGCCCGCGCGGTGCGACCAGACTGAACTCGGTCGAAAGGTCGCGGAGAGCCACGTGCCATAGCGCCGGCCGGAGCGAGGGCGGTCCATGCCATCAAGCGGACCGTCGAGAGGTCGCGCTGCATGACGCTGGAAATCATCGCCCCCATCGGCGATGATCCCATCGTCACGGACTAAGCCGGACTGCGGCATGGGGAGTACGTTCGTGCATGCTCCAAGGCAATGCCGTTTTGGGTTCGTACCGCTCCAGAATGGATTTAACCTAAAACGGACACGGATGATGATTGGCTTCCGCGAGGGTTTCGATTGGCGAAGCGCGTTGCCTGCGATGGGCCGGTGCAGATCGGCGAAGAATCTGGCAGGAGCGCAATCGGGGCGCGGCGCCAGCCAATGAGCGGCATTCTCAAGAGCGCGGCCGGTCTGCTGCGGCAGTCGCCTCTCCGCCGCCTGTTCGCGCGGCGGCCCATGACGACCGTCCAGGGTTTCTGGTACGGCAATCCGCTCGCGCCGCTCCATTGGGCCTGCCTGAACTCGTTCGTCGAGCGGGGCCTCGGGTTCGACCTCTACGCCTACCAGGAGATCGCCGTGCCGGCCGGCGTCCGCCTGCGCGATGCCAACGAGATCGTCCCTAGGGAGGAGATGTTCTTTTTCGCCAATCCCCAAACCGGGCAACCGGACGTGGCCCCATTCGTGGATTATTTCAGGCTTTTGGTGCTCCACCGGCGGGGCGGCTGGTGGTGCGACGTCGACACCGTATGCCTCACGGGGACACTGCCTTCGGGCGACCGGGTATGGGCGCGGCAGTCTCCCGAATACCGGCCGGAATCGGTGAGCAACGGCCAACTGCGCTTCAACGCGAACGACCCTTTGCTTGAGACCCTGATCGAGGAAGCCAGAAAGCGCAAAGCCAATTTCGCACGACGGGAATCGCTCGGTCCCGAACTGTTCACCAGCGTGCTGAACGAACTCGGCCTGCCGCTGGACATGGGCGCCACCGCCGACATGTTCTATCCGATCCGCTTCATCGAGAACTTCAAGCTCTGGCTGCCGGAATTCAATGAAGAGGTGCGGGCGCAGGTCAAGGACGCCGTCTTCGTTCCGGTCTTTCAATCGTTTCCGGCGCGGCTTGGCTTCGCGAACGACAAATTCCCGCCAAAGGGCAGCTACCTGCGGAAATTCCAGCGGAAATACGCACCGCAGTTCGACGGGCCCAATTACGGCACCGAGGAATTTCGCAACGCTGTTCGAAACTGGTTTCTTGCCAATCCCAAGTTCATCCCGATGCTGACGTCGGTGTCGGAGCCAAGCATCGAGAGATGGCTCGAGACCGGATCGATTCGCAACAAGCAGAAGGCCGACTCCCGGTCTCGGCGCGCCCGCGGCTCCCATCGCGGACGGCCCAAACCGTAGCCGGCGGTGCTCGTGGTCCGCGTCGTCAACTTGAAACGGCGCTTCAACCATCCCGCCCATACTCCGGCTCGCCGCACTTCTCGCTTTTCCGGTGCACTCATCGCTCGGCGAATTCTATCGCACAGAGCTGGTCCCGGTTTGTGAGACAGACGGGTAAGGTGGGTTCGTGACGAGAAGGACGATCCACCATGAGGACACGCAGACGGTTTACGGCCGAGTTCAAGGCGAAGGTCGCGCTCGAGGCGATCCAAGGTCAGCGGACGATCGCCGAGCTGGCGGCACGACATGAGTTTCATCCGAACCTGATCACGCAGTGGAAGCGGCAGGCGATCGAGAAGCTGCGGCGGCCGCGATTCGTCAGGGCCTGCAATCGCGGTTGTCTATCGGCAACCTCGACACGAAGCGGGACTGGGGCCACGCGCGCGACTATGTCGAATGGATGTGGCGCATTCTTCAGCATTCTACGCCCGAGGACTTCGTGCTGGCGACGGGGGAGACCCATTCCGTCCGCGAGCTGATCGAACTCGCCTTTAGCGAGGTTGGCTTTGTGGTTCGCTGGCAGGGAAGTGGCGTCGAAGAGGTCGGGGTCGACGCCACATCGGGCAACGTCCTCATTCAGGTCGATCCGCGTTACTTCCGTCCCGCCGAGGTCGAACTGCTCCTGGGGGATCCGAGCAAGGCACGTGACAAGCTCGGCTGGCGTCACACCACTGGGTTCGACGAGATGATCCGGGAAATGGTCGCGTCGGATTTGGACGCAGTCGTACGCGACCGGGAAAGGCGCGATCGGAATGCCTGAGCCGGAGCACGAGGGCTACGATTGTCACCGAAAGCCGGACCGACTGATTCGCTGACAATGCCGGAGGGGCGATGCCGTGGCGATAGGGATAGTCTGGAGGCAGGCTCTCGAATCACGACGGCTCTTCAACAAGCGCCACTGGCAACCCGGCGGCGGCTTTGCCAAAATGCCGCCGCTGTGGTTTAGAAGGCGGAGGAAGGGCGGACGGGGGCGTCGCGGCCGCCCGTAAGGCTGAGGCAGAGACCCGTGCGACGGACGCTCCTGATCGCTGCGCTTTCCCTTTGTTGCTTCGCGAGCGCGCCCGCGCTTTCCGCGACCGACCCGGCCTATATCGTGGTCGATGCAGGGAAGGGCACCGTCCTCGCCCATGACAATTCCGACCGCCGCTGGGCGCCGGCCTCCGTCACCAAGGTGATGACGGCCTACCTGACCTTCAAGGCGCTGAAGGCGGGCCAGATCAAGCTCTCCTCGCCGGTCGTCGTCTCGGCCAATGCGCTTGCCGAGCCGCCGTCGAAGATGGGCTACAAGGTCGGCACCGTCGTCACCGTCGACAACGCGCTGAAGATGATGATCGTCCGCTCCGCCAACGACATCGCCGTGGCGCTCGCCGAAACGGTCGGCGGCAGCGAGGCGAACTTCGTCAAGATGATGAACGCCGAGGCGCAGCGCCTCGGGATGAACGGCACCACCTTCCGCAATCCCAACGGCCTGCCCGCCGAGGGCCAGTATTCGACGGCGCGCGACCTCGCGGTGCTCTCCCGCGCGACATGGATGCAGTTCCCCGAATATCGCGACTATTTCGGCATCACCGCGATCCGCGCGGGCAACAAGGTGCTGCGCAACTACAACAGCCTCCTCGATCACTACCGCGGCGCCAACGGGATGAAGACGGGCTTCGTCTGCGCGTCCGGGTTCAACGTGGTGGCGACGGCGACGAAGAACGGCCGCACGCTGATCGCCGTGGTGCTCGGCGATACCTCCGCGGCGGCGCGCGCCGAGACCGCCGCGGGCCTCCTCAATCGCGGCTTCAACGGGGGGCTTGGCGGGCTCATGGGCCAGAACCTCGCCAATTTCCGCTCCCGGCCGTCGTCCGCTGCACCGGCGAACCTCCATGAGGAGATCTGCGGCAAGAACCGCGCACGCGGCGAGGCGGATGTCGCGGTGTCGGCGCTCGGGCCGCGCTTCGTGGTGATGGAGCCGGTCAAGGTATTCACCGGCGGCGCCGATCCCGTCGGCGGGACGGCCGCCGCGGCGCCCGTCGGCGCCACGCAGGGCGGCGGCCCGGTGAGCATCCCCCTGCCGCGGCTTCGTCCGCAGTATCCCGCAGGCGCCTCCGGCCCCGCGAAACTGATCGCCCAGTAGGCGCTTGCCGCCCGCGTCCCTGCCAGAAATCGGGAGCTTGGCGTCGCCGCCCGAAGCCGCTAAGACGGCGTCGGGCGAAGGATCTCTGCCACGGGGGCATCGATGAGCAATCAGATCGGCGCGACCAAGACGCTGTTCAGCGATACGTTCAACGGACCGCTCAGCACTGCGAACTGGGATTACAATCATTGGCAGCCGAAGGACAATCCGTCCTTCTACGGCCGGACGCAGATTCGCCAGTCCTTGCCCGACGCCGGCAACGGCGTCGTTCGCCTGAAGCTCGACACCTACAACCCGGGCGACAAGGATCACAAGTCCTTCATCGGCGCGGAAATGATCACCAGGAAGTCGTTCGGCCCAGCAAAAAAGGGGGCCGGCATCGCCTTCGAGGTGAAAGCCAAGTTCGAGAACGTCCCCAAGGGCCTGGTCGGCGGGATCTTCACCTTCAGCGGCGACGCCAAGTCCCACAACGAAATCGACTGGGAGGCGCTGTCGAACGACCTCGCCACCGGCACGACGCGGATCCAGACCAACGTCTACGCCAACGAGCCGCTGGGCAGAGGTCATCCCGAGTTCGTGCCGGTCTCCTCGCCGCTCAGCGACTATCATGTCTACCGGATCGAGTGGCTGCCCGACCGGGTGCGCTGGCTGGTCGACGGCAAGGAGGTTCGTACCGAATTCGACCACGTCCCCAACAAGGCGATGAACCTTCACATCAATTTTTGGGCGGCCTCGAGCGGCTGGAAGAACGCCTACAGCGATACCCTGAAGCCGGCCGCCTCCGAAGCCGCCAAGAAGAGCTATTACTTCGACGCCACCTACGCCAAGGTCTTCGAGCTCTCGACAGCCTCCGGCAACGCCAAGGCCAACGTCCTCAAGGGCACGCAGATGGCCGACTGGGTCGGCGGCCGGGGCGGCCATGACGAGATCCGCGGCAAGGGCGGCAACGATACACTGGCGGGGCACCGGGGCGACGACTTGATCTTCGGCGGCGCCGGCGACGATACCATCCACGGGCACTCGGGCTCCGACACCCTGACCGGGGGGAAGGGCGCCGATACCTTCGTGTTCGACCGGGTGCTCCGTCCCAACAATATCGACACCATCACCGACTTCACGCCGGGCGAGGACACGATCCAGCTCGACGATGCCATCTTCACCGCCATCGGCGCGGTGGGGGCGCTCGCCGTCGGGGCGTTCGCCCTCGGAGCGGTTGCGCTGCAGGCCGATGATCGGATCCTCTACGATGCCGGTTCCGGCGAACTCGCCTATGACGCCGACGGCGACGGCGAGATCGCGCCGGTAGTCTTCGCCAAGCTCGCGCCGGGTCTGGCGCTCGGCGCCGGCGATTTCATCGTGGCGTAAGTCAGGCTGAGGCAGCGCACCAACCTCGCTGCTCAGCTCCGCTCGATCACGCACACCCATGCATCGCCGCGTTGCTCCGCGGCGATCAGCCGGTGCCCGGCTTCGGCACAGAAATGGGGGATGTCGATGGCGGCCAGTGGATCGCTCGCCTCGACCAGGAGACGCTGACCCGGCGCGAGCTCGAGGAGCGCCTTCCGCGCCTTCAGGACCGGCAGGGGACAGGCGAGGCCGCGAAGGTCGAGCTGCCGATCGCTGTCCCATGTGATCCCGGTCATCGCGGCTTGCCCCGTCTTCCACTGATGCTAGGCTCGCACATGGCTACGGGTCCGGGATAGATGGGCTTCATCGACAACCTCCGCAGCGACTGGTTCTTCGTCCGCGGCGTGTTCGGCGCCCTCCGCGTGGTGACTCCGATGGCGCGGAAGCGGACGCGGACCTTTTCCGACGCCGCCGAGGATCTGGCGAGGAAGTACGGCGACCGGCCGGCGCTGATCTCTGAACATGAAGCCCTGACCTACGCCGAATATGACGGACGCGCCAACCGTTACGCCCGCTGGGCGATGGCCCACGGCGTGGAGAAGGGCGATGTCGTCTGCCTGCTGATGGCCAACCGGCCCGAATATGCAGCGATCTGGCTCGGCATCGTGCGGGCCGGAGGCGTCGTCGCGCTCCTCAACACCAACCTGCGCGGCGCGGCGCTGGCGCATTGCGTCAATATCGTGCGGCCAAGGCACGTCATCGTCGCCTCCGATCTCGCCGCCAGTTACGACAGCGCCGAACCGCACATCGCGCCGGGGGCGATGGTGTGGCGGCATGGTGCGCCGTCGCGGAACCTCAAGCGCATCGACGAAAGCGTGATGGCGTTCGGCGACGAGCCGATCCCGAAGTCCGGGCGGCCGGCGCTCACCCTCGACGATCCGTGCCTCTACATCTACACGAGCGGCACCACCGGCCTGCCGAAAGCCGCGCACATCAATCACTACCGGGTCTATGCCGCGATGCTCGCCTTCTCGCGCGTCATGGAGGCAGGCGAGAACGACCGCATCTACAACTGCCTGCCGATGTATCACACCTCTGGCGGCGTGCTCGCGATCGGCTCGGCGCTGGTCGCCGGCGGTTCGGTCTACATCCGCGAGAAATTCTCGGCGAGCGCGTTCTGGGACGATGTCGTCGACAACGGCTGCACGCGCTTCCAGTATATCGGCGAGCTCTGCCGCTATCTCCTCAACGCGCCGCCGCACCCGAAGGAGCATTTGCACGCGATCCGCATCTGCTGCGGCAATGGCTTGCGGCCGGACATCTGGCAGCCCTTCAAGGAGCGCTTCGGCATCACCCATATCCGGGAGTTCTACGCGGCGACCGAGGGCAATGCGATCCTGTTCAATTTCGACGATACGCCCGGCGCCGTCGGCCGCATCCCGCGCTGGGCGCGGACCATCTTCCCGGTCACCAATATCCGCTTCGACATCGAGCGCGAGTCGCCGGTGCGCGGCGACGACGGGCTCTGCATCGAGTGCGATGTCGGCGAGGTCGGCGAACTGGTCTCCCAGATCGTCATCAACCCCCTGAAGCCCGGCCAGCGCTTCGACGGCTACGCCGACAAGGTGGAGACCGAGAAGAAGATCCTCCGCGACGTGTTCGTGGCGGGCGACATGTGGTTCCGGTCCGGCGACCTGGTCCGGCGCGACGATCGCGGCTATTTCTACTTCATCGACCGGATCGGCGACACCTTCCGCTGGAAGGGCGAGAACGTTTCGACCTCGGAGGTGGCGGAGGCGCTCGGTGCCTGTCCGGGCGTGGCCGAGGTCACCGTCTACGGCATCGCCATCGCCGGCGCCGACGGCCGGGCCGGCATGGCGACCATCGTGCCGGCGGAGGGCCTCGACCTCGCCACGCTCAGGAGCCACATGCACGCGGGGCTGTCGCACCACGCTCGGCCGCTCTTCGTCCGCTTCAGCGCCGAACTCGACGCCACCTCGACCTTCAAGCAGCGGAAGCTCGACCTGGTGCGCCAGGGCTGCGACCCGTCCACCACGACCGATCCGATCTTCTTCGACGATCCGGCCGCCGGCCGCTTTGTCCGCATCGACGCCGTGCTCTTCGCCCGCCTCAATTCGGGCGCGATCCGGCTGTGAACCAGACCATAGACCCCGGCTTAGCGGGACGTTAACCGTCGCTGGTTGAGAATTGGTCTTCAAATTGTCAACGAATCGTCGCGATCCTGGGAAATAGACGCGGCGTCAGCTCGATCTGGCTCGCGGCCGGAATCAGTCCGGCCGGGACGACCCCCGGAGTTCCTCGACGTGCGCGTTGCGTCTGCCGTCGCTTCACTCTCATCAGCGTTGCCGCGCCCATGAGCGCCATCAGCCTGCACGCGGCCGCGATCGCCGACCGCCGGGTGGAGCGGCGCGTCGCCGTCGACCGCCAGGGACAGCGCGACATCGCGCTCCTGTCGTCGCCGCAGGCGGCGTCGCTCATCGCCGAGTGGCGCGACCTCGCCCGGCGCGGCGCCGACGACAACGTCTTCTTCCACCCCGGTGTGCTCCTCCCCGCCGTCGACCACCTCGACCCGGGCATCAGGATCGCGACGGTACGGAACCCGGCGGGGCGGCTGATCGCCCTTGCCCCGGTCGATGCCGTCCGGCTCGGCCGGGTGGCGCCGGCGGTCCGGCTCTGGGTCCATGATTTCGCCGCTCTCGGCACGCCGCTGATCGACGCGGGCGACATGACCGCCGGGGCCGCGGCAATCGCCGGCCGGCTTCCGGGCGACGGCTCGCTGATCATGCCCTCCCTGCCGCTCGACGGGCCGGTCGCGGCGGCCCTGGTCAAGGCGGCCGAAACGGCGGGACGCCCCACGGCGATCGTCGGGGCCCACCGCCGCGCCGTACTCCGCCGGGACCCCGACGGCGCCGATTTCCGATCCACTCTCTCGTCGCGCCGGCGCGGCCAGTTGGCCCGCCAGATGCGGCGCCTGGCCGAGACGGGCCCGGTGACGGTCGAGGCGACCGCCGAGCCCGACCGCGTCCGCGCCCGCTTCGAGGAGTTCCTCGCGCTGGAGGTGCGCGGCTGGAAGGGCCGTCGCGGCACGGCGCTCGCGTCGTCGATCGCCACCGCAGCCTTCGCCCGCGACGTCGTCTTCAACCGTTCCGAACGCGGAACGGTGCGGATCGCCTCGATCCGCGTCGGCGAGCGGCCGGTGGCGATTGCCGTCTCCTTCGTCGCCGGGGCCACCGCCTATGCCTGGCGCATCGCCTATGACGAGGACTTTGGCCGGGCCTCGCCCGGGGCGCAACTCCTCCTGGACCTGCCGGCGACCCTGTTCTTCGATCCGGCGGTCGAGACGCTCGACTCCTGCAGCCCGGCCGGCGACCGCTTCGCGGCATCGCTCTGGCCGGATCGCATGGCGGTCGGCACCCTGGTGATCGGCCCGCCGGGCGGCAGCCTCCTCCACAATGCCGGCCTCGCCGCGTTCAGGGCCGAGACCGAGGCCCGCGCTGCCGCTCGCCGGCTCCGGGGCCGCTAGCGCCCGGCGGTTAGTTCTCTTCGGTCGACCCCGCCTCCCGCGCGGCCGCTTCACGAAAGCCGCGCCGGATCACCTTGCCGCTGGTGGTGAGCGGAATCTCGTCGACGAAGGCGATCTCGCGCGGGTACTCTGCCGCCGACAGGCGCTCGCGGACGAAGGCCCGGATATCGGTCGCCAAAGCCTCGGTCGGGACTTGGCCGGGACGCAGCGCGACATAGGCCTTGACGATCTCGGTGCGGAGCGGGTCGGGCTTGCCGACCGCGGCGGCGAGGTGCACGGCCGGGTGGGCGGCGAGGCAGTCCTCGATCTCGCTCGGACCGATGCGGTAGCCGGCCGAGGTGATGATGTCGTCGTCGCGGCCGACGAAGTGGACATAGCCGTCCGCGTCGGTGACCGCCTTGTCGCCGGTCCGCATCCAGTCGCCGATGAATTTTTCCGCCGTCGCCGCCGGCTGGTCGAGATAGCCGAGGAACATCGCCGGGTCGGGCCGGCGCACCGCGATCTCGCCCTGCTCGCCGGCGGGCAGCGGGCGGCCCCCGACATCGATCACCGCTACGGTGTGCCCCGGGACCGGCTTGCCGATCGCGCCGGCCCTCGACACGCCGAGCGCGGCGCTCGCGCCGAGCACGTAGTTGCACTCGGTCTGGCCGTAGAACTCGTTGATGGCGAGGCCGAGCGCTTCCCGGCCCCACTCATAGGCATCGCCGCCGAGCCGCTCGCCGGCGGAGCCGACGGTGCGGAGGCGGAGCGCGAAGCGCTCGCGCGGGCGCGCCACGGCGCGCATCATCTTGATCGCCGTCGGCGGCAGGAAGGCGCTGGTGACGCCCGTTTCCGCCATCAGGGCGAAGGCCTCCTCCGGGTCGAAGCGGCGGAACGGGCCGAACACCACCGCGATGCCGAAATAGAGCGAAGGCAGGAGCGCATTGAGGAGGCCGCCGGCCCAGGCCCAGTCGGATGGCGTCCAGAACCGGGCGTCGGCCCCTTCGGCGAAGTCGTGGGTGAAGGCGAAGCCCGGCAGATGGCCGGCGAGCACGCGATGGCCGTGGAGCGCGCCCTTGGGCGGCCCGGTGGTGCCGGAGGTGAAGATCATCAGCGCCGGGTCGTCGGGACCGGTCGCGACCGGCACGAAGCGGTCGCGGTGCGGCGCGAGCGCCTCCCGCCAGCCCTCGACGCTGCCGTCCGGCCCGTCGACCGAGATGACGGTGCGGAGCGTCCGCGCATCGTCGCCGAGCGCGGCGAGCTTCGCCGCGCCGGCGCTGTCGGTCACCGCCGCCTCGACGCCGGAGGCCGCGACGCGGACGCGGAGCGCATCCGGGCCGAACAGCGCGGCGAGCGGCACCACCACCGCGCCGAGCTTGTAGGCGGCGAGATGGGCGACGACGGTCTCGACCGATTGCGGCAGGAAGACCGCGAGGCGGCTGCCGCGTTCGATGCCCCGGGCGCGCAACGCATGGGCGAGCCGGTCCGACTCCCGGCGGAGTTCGCCGTAGGTGACGACCGTCTGCCGGCCATCGTCCTGGCGGATCAGCGCCGGGCGGTCCGGCTCTGTTTCGGCCCTGCGGTCGACGCAGGCGACGGCGATGTTGAAGTGCGGCGGGATCGACCAGCGAAAGGAGCGGACCAGCGAGTCGTAGCTGGAACCGCGCTCGAGAATCACTGGGCGCCGGCCGCCACCGCGGGGCCGGCGTCGGGTCCCTGCATGGTCTGGCCGGTATCCGGCGCGCCGAGCACCAGGGCCCAGAAATTGCCGTAGCGGCTGTTCGGCGCGTAGGCGACCGCAATGCCGATCTGGGTCACGCCGGACTTGAGCAGGTTGGCGTTATGGCCCTTCGACTTCTGCCAGCTCGAGATGGCCTCCTCGAGGTTGCGCGGACCCGCGGCGAGGTTCTCGGCCGCGATCAGCGCATCATAGCCGCCGCGGCTGAGCCGGCTCGGGAAGCTGCCGCCAAGGCTGTGCGACATCTTGTTCGCCCGCGCCATGGCCTGGGCCTGGCTGAGCGCGATCGCGGTCAGCGATCCGTCCACCACCACCGTCGAAAGGCCACGGCTCCGGCGGTACTCGGAGATCCGGGCCGCGGCTTCGGCGCTGCTGACCGTGGCCGGGCCGGTCTGGCCGCCCGGGATGACCTGTTCCTTCTTCTTGAACAGGCCGAACACGGCCTCGGATGGCGTCGGCGGCGCCGCCACCAGGAGCATGCCCGCGACTGCGGCGAGGAGGGCGCCCCGCAATGTCGATTTCATTCGTTTCGCCTTGCCTTGTTCAACCGTCTTTGGCCCCGCCCCGGTCCGCCGTCAGTCCGTGAAGCGACTCGCCGGCCTTCGGCCAGTCGCGGATGGTGATGTCGCGCTGCGGGAAGGGAATCTCGATGCCTTCCTCGCGGAGCCGCTTGAGGATGGCAAAGCGCAGATCGGAGCGCACAGTCAAGCCGTTCGATATGCTGGCCAGGTACACGTAGAGCTGGAAGACCAGCGCGCTGTCGCCGAAATCGGAGAAGGCGACGAAAGCCTTGGGGAACTTGAGCACCATCTCGTGCTTGTCGGCGATGTCGAGGAGAATCGTCTTCACCCGGTCGGGATCCGAGCCGTAGCCGACCCCGACGGTGACCATGGTCCGCCCCGAATTGTCGCGGAGATACATGTTCTTGACCACCCCGGAGATCAGGCTCGAATTGGGGATGATCACCGAGGCGCGGTCGAAGGTCTCGATCTCGGTGGCGCGCACGCTGATCTTCTTGACCGTGCCCTCGTCGGTGCCGACCTGGATCCAGTCGCCGGTCCGGATCGGCCGCTCGGCAAGGAGGATCAGTCCGGAGACGAAGTTGTTGACGATGCTCTGGAGGCCGAAGCCGATGCCGACCGAAAGCGCGCCGGCGACGAGGGCAATGTTGCCGAGATTGATGCCGGCATAGCTCAGCGCGAGGATCGCGGCGAGGAACATGCCGATATAGCCCGCGGCGGTCTGGATCGAGTTCTTGAGCCCGGGATCGATCGAGGTGGTGGGCAGGAAGCGCTGTTCCAGCCACCGCTGGAAGACGCGGCTGAGCAGGATCACGACGGCGAATATGACGAGCGCGAAGAAGATGCTCGCGAAGGTGATGCGGAACGAGCCGATCTCGATGCCGTAATAGAGGCCCGAGACCCGCGCCACGAAGCTGGTCGAATCGAAGCCCCAGGGTGCGAGGATGACGAGCGCGGCAAGCAGGAACAGGACGATGCGGGCGAGCCCGCTCAACAGCACCGCGAGGCGCTGGACGGTGCGGTCGCTGAGGCCGACGGCGCGGCCGAGCTTGAGCCCGGCGCGGTCGGGGAGGAGGAGCGCGCTGATCGCAAGGTCGGACAGGCCGCTGAGGATCACATAGGCGCCGGCCACCACCCAGACCCAGGCGATCTGCTCGATCATGAAGCGGGCGAAGGCGAGATAGCCGGCGATGGCGGCGGCGACCGTGACGATGGCGGCAAGCGCGGCGACGGGGGTGAGGATGCGCCAGCGCGCCGCGCGCGCGCTTTCGTCCTCGCTGAGGCGCTCCCGGCCCTGCACGAGCACGCGCGTCGCGTAGAGCGCAAGCAGCGCCGCCGGCACCGAGAGAATGCCCCCGAGGCCGATGGCCCATTCCGGCGGCATGGCCGCGGCGCGACCGAGGTGTTCGATGAACGGCCCGAGCGCAAGGAGGAAGGCGGCGGCCGCGACAATGCGGTAGGCCTGGCTCGCGGTCGCATCGGCGATGCCGCCGATCCGCCACTCCGGCCGGCGGGGCGCGGCGAGCGCACGCGCCACGCCGGTGATCACGGCGAATACCGCCACCGCGACGATCACGCCGTCGAAGATGATGCGAATGCCCGGCGGCAGCAGGCCGAGTTCGGCCATGACGGCGCGCAGCCCGTAGAGAATGAGCATCGGCACGCCGATGTCGGAGATCACCACGGCTGTCGCCATCAGCACCTTGCGCTCGGGCGTCGGGCTCTGGCCCGCCGTCCAGGCGTGCGCCCAGCGCACCAGAAGGAAGCGGACGAGGATGACGATGGCGATCACCGTCGCGGCGGCAAGCAGAAGGAGGAGCGCCTGGAGGTTGGTGCTCGCCGCGATGCGGTCGAACCAGCCCGAGAGGATGCGGGCGGTTCCGGAGATCACGGTCGGGATGCCCGCCGCGATGTCCCGCCAGAGCGACGGGCTGAGCACGCTCTGCTGGCGTTCGAACAGCCGTTGCGTGAAGAAGGCGTCCCGGCGCGCTGCGATTTCCTCGAGGAGCTGGCCGGCCTGGAGGATGACGACGGCGGCCTGCCCGGAGAACGCGGTGAGGGCCTGGAACTCGGCGTTGAGCTGGTCGTAGACCTCCTGGGTCGCCGGCGGGAGCGGGGGCGCGGTCTGGCCCTCCGCCGGCGGAGGAGCGATCGCCTTCATCTGCGCGTCGAGGTCGGCGACGCGCGGATCGATGCCGGTCTTGAAGGCGCGGGCGGCGGTGGCGACCGACTGTACGCCGTCGCGCTGTTCCGCGAGGTCGGCGAGCGTCAGTCCGTCACGCTCCAGCGCCGCCTCGGTCTGCGACAGCGTCGCCCGCCAGCCGTCGATCATCTCCTGATTGCCGGCATTGTCCTGGGCCGCCGCAAGCAGCGGCGCGAGGAGGACGGCGAGGGCGAGCGCGACGATTCCCGCGAGGAACCGCCACGGGTGCGGCGGCTCGGTCCTGCTTCTCGCGCGTGTGAACGGGTTCATCGCTGTCGTTTCGCGTCTGGCATAGTCCTAGCGGCGTATAACATCCCGCGGGCGGTTGCGGGAGATTGGAGGCGCGATGGATGCGGTCGCCGAGGGCAACGCGCCGATGCCACAGATCAGGCGCCACTACGACCTCCTTTTCCGCGAGGGGCCTGGGGGAGGCTTCGTCTGGCGCAACCGTGACTCCGGCCTCGTGCTCACGCCCACCAGGATGGAGTGGCGCGCCGCCGGGCAGCAACGTTTCACCGATTGGTCGACGATCGAGCAGATTCGGGTCCAGACCGGGCATATCCCCAAGTCGGGCTACTTCGGCGCCTGCGAGATCACCTTCAGGAATGGCCGGAAGCTTACCGTCAGCAGCCTCGACAGTTGGGGTTCGGCCGACGCGAGCCGCCACGACGACTATGCCGAGTTCCTCCAGGACCTCCATTCCCACCTCGGCGCGGCCGACAAGAAGCGCATCCGCTTCGTCGCCGGCATGACCGAGGGGCGCCAGATCTTCGGCAAGGTCGCGGTGTTCATCGGCGGGGCGTTCTTCGTCCTGCTGCCGCTCGTGCTCCTGTTGATCACCGGCGAGATCCAGGCGCTGTTCATCATGCTCGGCGGCGCCGCCTTCATCGTCCCGGCGTTCAGGATCATGAAGCGGAACGAGCCGCGGACCTACAACCCCGACCACCTCGACGACGACCTGTTCCCGCATACGTGAGGGGAGGCAGCCTGTGAAAATAATCTTATCCCCGCTTGTGAATCCTGCCTGATACTGGCGTCATTCCCGCCTGCAAGGGGTCGCGCTCGCGAGGCGTCGTCTGCGTGGGGCGGGAAGCGGCGCTTCACGGCGGTTCGCACCCGTCGTGGGGAAGTCCGGGTGAGGACTGTCGTCACTACAGACGGCCGCCTTGAAGGCTTGAACCGGTTCTTGCGGGAGCCGGCGAAGAGCGCCGAGCCCGGAAGCTAAAAACCGCCGCGGCGGGCGCTTGCTCAAGCGCCTCTGAACTTTGACTGCCCGCCGGGTAGCTCAACCCCGGCAGCCGGGTAGCTCAATCCCGGCGGTGCTTGACAAGCGCCCGCCAACCCCTTGGTTCGCCGAGGGAAAGCAAGGTAGCGCCCATTCCCCCGGCCGCACCGCGGCGCGGTAATGCGATGTCGTGACCGCGCGCCTACCCCGCCTCCCGCCGGATCGGCCGCGCCATCAGCCCCTCGATCGCGGCGTCGATGGTGAGTTTTCGCGACAGCACGGCGGCGACTGCCTCGACGATCGGCATCGGAACATGGAGCTTGCGGGCCAGGTCGCGGGTGACGAAGGCGGTCTCGATGCCCTCGACCAGCGCCCGCGGCGCATCCATGTCGCCCCCTTCGCCGAGCCGCTGCCCATACGCGAAGTTCCGCGATTGGGGGCTCGAGGCGGTGAGCACCAGGTCGCCGAGCCCGGAGAGCCCCATCAGCGTCTCCGGCTTCGCCCCGAGCGCCTCGCCGAGGCGGCGGAGTTCGGCGAAGCCGCGGGCGATCATCGCCGCGAGCGCACTGGCCCCAAGGCCGCGGCCGGCGACGATGCCGGCGGCGATGGCGAGCACGTTCTTCACCGCGCCGCCGATCTCGACTCCGGTCACGTCGGTCTCGGCATAGGGCCGGAACGTGGCGCCGCCGAGCGCATGGCAGAGGGAGAGCGCCACCGCCTCGTCATGGGCGGCGATGGTCACGGCGGTGGGCAGGCCGCGCGCCACGTCGGTGGCGAAGCTCGGGCCGGAGAGCACCGCCGGCACCGCCTCGGGCGCGGCTTCGGCGATGACTTCGGTCATGCGCTTTCCGGTCCGCCTCTCGAGGCCCTTGGCGGCGACGACAAGCGGGATGCGATGGGCGAGATAGGGCGCGGCGATCGACGCGACCGCCCGGACCGCCTGCGCCGGCACCGCGAGGATGATGGCGTCGGCGCGGAGCGCCACAGCCATGCTCGTCGTCGCCGGGATATGGTCGAGCCGGATGCCGGGGAGATGCTTGGGGTTCTCGTGCGTCTCGTCGATGGCGGCGACGGTGGCGTGGTCGCGGGCCCAGAGCCGCACCTTTCGGCCGGCGCGCGAGGCGGCCAGCGCCAGCGCCGTTCCCCAAGCCCCGCCGCCGAGCACGCCGATCGTCTCGATCATGCCTTTGTTCCTTTCGCGCCACTCCCAAGCATGGGCCGTGCCAGCTCGTCCAGAGGCCAGCGCGGCCGGGCCGCCGCGTCAAGCGGGTCCGACATTCCGAGCGCCAGCCGCTCCGCCCCGGCCCAGGCGATCATCACCGCGTTGTCGGCGCAGAGCCGGGCGGGCGGGGCCACCAGCGTGAACCCCTCCTTTGACGCCACCGTGACAAGCCTCTCGCGGATCGCCCGGTTGGCGGCGACGCCGCCGGCGATCACCAGCGTTCGTTTGGCAACATCAGGGTGTTGTCCGGCAAACAGCGCCATCGCCTTCGCGGCGCGGTCGGCGACCATGTCGGTCACCGCCGCCTGGAACGAGGCGGCAAGGTCGTCGACATCCCCGGTCGAGAGCGGCGCGATCTTCTCTGCGGCGAGGCGGAGCGCGGTCTTCAGGCCGGAGAGCGAGAAATCCGGTTCCGGCCGGTCGAGGAGCGGGCGGGGCAGGGCGAAGCGCTTGCCGTTCCCGCGGATGGCCGCCTTCTCGATCTCCGGGCCGCCGGGATAACCGAGGCCGAGCAGCTTCGCCGCCTTGTCGAAGGCTTCGCCGAGGGCGTCGTCGATGGTGCTGCCGAGCCGGCGGTATTCGGCCACGCCCTCCACGGCGACGAACTGGGTGTGCCCCCCGGAGACGAGGAGGAGGAGGAATGGGAAGCTCACACGATCCGTCAGCCGCGCGGTCAGCGCATGGCCTTCGAGGTGGTTGATCGCGATCAGCGGCTTGCCCGCGGCGAGCGCAATCGCCTTGGCGGTGGTCAGTCCGACGATGACCCCGCCGATCAGCCCCGGACCGGCGGTCGCCGCCACCGCGTCGATGTCGCCGAAGCCGAGGCGGGCGTCGCGCATCGCAGCGGCGATCACCCGGTCGAGCGCCTCGACATGGGCGCGGGCGGCGATCTCCGGCACCACGCCGCCGAACACCGCATGGGCATCGACCTGCGACAGAATGACGTCGGAGGCGATGTGGCCGGCGCCGTCCGGAGCGCGAATCACCACCGCGGCGGCGGTCTCGTCGCAGCTCGTCTCGATGCCGAGGACTTTCACAGGCGCACTCCAGGGGATATCAGTCGTCGCTTCCATAGCAGATCGCGGCCCGGGTGCTCGCCCGGACCGCGGCGCGCGCAACGGAGCCGTCGTCCCTTGCCATTTCCGGTGATCCGCATCGGCACCCGCGGCAGCCCGCTGGCGCTCGTCCAGGCCAACCAGACGCGCCGCCTGCTGGCCGCGGCCCTGTCGCTGCCGGAGGCTGCGATTCTTGTCGTCCCCATCCGCACCAGCGGCGACCGCATCACCGACCGGCCGTTGTCCGAGGCCGGCGGCAAGGGCCTGTTCACGAAGGAGATCGACGAGGCGCTGCTCGAAGGCTCGGTCGATATCGCCGTCCACTCCGCCAAGGATCTGCCGACCGCGCTGCCCGACGGCATCGCCATCGCCGCGACCCTGCCGCGGGAGGACACCCGCGACGCCCTGCTCTCGCCAAAGGCGGGCAGCCTTGCTGACCTGCCGGAGGGGGCGGTGCTCGGCACGTCGTCGCTTCGCCGGCGGGCGATGGCGCTCCGCCTCCGGCCCGATCTCAGGGTGGTGGACATGCGCGGCAACGTCGAGACCCGCATCCGCAAGCTCGACGAGGGGCTCGCCGACGCGACGATCCTCGCCATGGCCGGGCTCAACCGGCTCGGCCTCGCCGACCGTGCGTCGGGCGTGCTCGAGGGCGAGGGCTGGCTGCCGGCGGTGGCGCAGGGGACCATCGCGATCGCCGCCCGGGCGGCGGACGCACTGAACCTCGAGCGGCTGGCGTCGATCGACCACCGCGAAACGTCGATCGCGCTCCGCGCCGAGCGGGCGTTCCTCGCGGTGCTCGATGGCTCGTGCCGGACGCCGATCGGCGGGCTCGCGACCCTTCACGGCGGCGTCCTGTCGATGCGCGGCATCATCGTCCGGCCGGACGGCGGCGAGGCCCACGACGCCGAAGGGCAGGGGAGCAACGACGATGCCGTCGCAATTGGCGCCGAGGTCGGGGCGGTGCTCCGCCGGGCTGGCGGCCCCGGCTTCTTCGACGGGTGAGCCGTGCGCCTCCTGGTCACGCGGCCCGAGCCCGATGCCGAGGAGACCGCGGCGCGGCTGGCCGCGATGGGCCACGAGGCGCTGCTCCAGCCGATGCTTCGCGTCGTCTTCTCCGATCCGCCGGAGGCCCTGCCGGAACCTCTGGCCCTGATCGCCACCAGCCGGAACGGCGTCCGCGCGCTGGCCGCCTGGCCGATCGCGGCGGCCTGGCGCGGCAAGCCGCTGTTCGTCACCGGAGAGGGAACGGCGCAGACGGCGGCGACAACCGGCTTCACCGACATCCGCTCCGGCGGCGCCGATGCGGCGGCGCTCGCCAATCGTATCGTTCGCGATCTCCAGACGGGCGGTGGCCCCATCGTCTACGCTGCGGCGCGCGACCGGACCGGCGCGCTGGCCGGTGGATTGACTGCGGCGGGTTATGACGTCCGGACCGTCGAGGCCTACCGGGCGGAGCCGGTGGCGGCGCTCGACCCCGCCGTGGTGGAGGCACTGCGCGCCGGCCGGATCGACGGCATTCTGTTCTTCTCGCGGCGGACGGCAGAGGCCTTTGTTGCCGCGGTGGAGACGGCGGGACTTTCGGAAGCGCTGGCGACAATCGCGTGCTACGCCCTGTCGGAACGGATCGCCGAGCCGCTCCGGGCGTTTTCGTCCTCGGTAAAGGTCGCGCCGCGCCCCGATTTCGACGGCATTCAGGCGCTGATCGCGGCGGTTGGCCGGTCGTAACTGGCCTGATACCGATGCGCTGTACTACCATGCCCGGAGGGGGCGTTGATCGCCGAGGACCAGGATGAGTGAAACCGAGACCGGGGATGGTGGGAGCAAGGCGCCGAAGCGCGCGCCCGGCAAGCGCGCCAGACCGCCGGTGACCATCGACCTCACTGCCGAGAACGCCCGATCCGAATCACCCGCGCCGGCAGGGGCCGAATCGCCTCCGACCGCGGGCGACACGGCCGACCCGGCGGTCGAGACGGTCTTGGGTCCCGATTCGCCCATCGCAGACTCCGCCGGAGCGCCGCCCGCGCCGGAAGCCGCCGCAGCCGAGGCGACACGGGCGCCCGATGCGCCGACCTCCGACGTCGACTCTGCCGAGCCGGTCCGGGACGCCGCCCCCGCTGCCGCGTCCGCAGCACCCGGGCCGCAGGCCACCGAGTCGGCAAATTCACCGCATCAGGCGTCGATCCGGCCGATTTCGCCGTTCCCGCCGCGCGTCGAGCGGCCCAAGACCGACTGGTCGAGTGCCGGCCGGCTGATTGCGGCCGGCGTCTTCGGTGGGGCGCTCGCCACCGTCCTCGGCATCGTCTATCACGCGAGCGGCATCATCCCGACCCGCGCCGACCTCACCGCCGCCGACGCCGTGCGGCAGGCCCAGTCGGTCGCCGACAAGGTCGCGACCTTTGAGGGCCGCCTGGCCGCGCTCGAGACGGCGACGTCGGGGCTTTCGGCGCTGACGGAGAAAGTGGTGTCGCTGGAAAAGCTCGAGGACACCAACCGGAGCCGGATCGAGAACCTCGAAAACGCCATGCCGGTCGCCGGCGGCAGCGACGGCAGCGGCAACGTCGTCGTTCTCGGGCCGATCGAGGCGCGGCTCACGGCGACCGAGACCACGCTCGCCGCCCTCAACGACAAGGTCACCGGCCTGTCGGCGCGGCTCGAGGAATTCGCCGCCCGCCCGCCGCCCGCCGTCGAAAGCGAGCGCGCCGCCCGCGCCATCGCCATTGGCCTGCTGCGCCAGGGCGCGGAGTCGGGCGGGGGCTTCGCCGTCGACCTCGCCATGCTCAAGGCGCTCGGCATGGACGGTGAG
>JALHRF010000094.1 GCA_022841545.1 Bauldia sp.
CTCGGGCTCCGCGACGCCGGCGCCGATGGGGGCCTCGCCGGCGAGATCGCGGCGATGGGGCGGCGGGCGCTGCCGCTCCAGATGGACGCCATGAATCTCGGCGAGGCCTATGCCGCGATCGACACGGCGGTCGCCGAGTTCGGGAAGATCGACATCCTCGTCAACAATGTCGGCGGCGGCGTGGAGGGCTGGGCCGAGGATGCGACCGAGGCCGACTTCGACCTGACGCTCGACCTCAACGTCAAGTCGACCTTCTTCATCAGCCAGCGGGTGATGAAGCACATGAAGGAGGTGGGAGGCGGCCGGATCATCAACATGGCCTCGCAGGCGGGCTTCATCGCGCTGCCGACCGAGTCGATCTACTGCCTGTCCAAGGCGGCGGTGGTGCACATGACCAAGTGCCTGGCCGTCGAGTGGGGGAAGTACGGCATCAACGTCAACGCCGTGGCCCCGACCTTCATCGAGACGCCGGGGACCACGCCGGCGCTCTCGAAGCCCGAGTTCCATGCCGAGGTGATCGAGCGCATCGCCGCCCTCCACCGAATCGGCAAGCCGATCGAGGTGTCCGGTGCGGTGGTGTTCCTCGCCTCGCCGGCGGCGTCGCTGATCACCGGCCACACCATCGTCATCGACGGCGGCTGGACGGCGCGGTAGCGGCTCAGGCGGCAGCGACGGACGCCCCGAGGGCGCGGGCATTCTCGGCCATCTTGTCGTCGAAGGTGGCAAGCGCCGCGTCCGCCCGCATCGCGATGGCGATGTTGAGGGCATCGGCGGTGCGAATGGTCAGGTCGAGGCGGCGGAGGATGGCAGTGGTCGCCAGGATTCCGACGGAGTGGCCTCGACCAGTTCCGCGACGTCCGCCACCCACGTGTCGAGGGCAGCCAACTGCGCGCCGCGCCTCATCCATCGCGTTCCGACCCATCCGGACTCTCCGCCCAACCGCGGACGCGAACTCGGCAACTGCGTTCTCGCCTTCCGTCAGCTTGCCCACCCGATGGGCATCGAGCCACTCAATGTCGGTTTCCGTCATCCGCCTTCGTGGCTTCGGCGGTGGAGGCACCGGCTTCAGCTCCACCACCGGCTTGCCATGGCGGGTGATCACCACGCCCTCGCCCTCAAGGGCGCGATCGATCAGTTCGGACAGGCGGCCTTCGGCCTCGGCGACGGTGTGCGTGCCCATGCCGGGAACATTGCCACCGATCCGAACCGGGACAACCGGGAGGCTTTCCGCGCCACAACCCTATCAGCGGCCCCGATTTTGTCTGATAATACTGGCCTCGGCGTTCGATTCCTGCCCGACCTCCAGCGCTGGCGGCCCGATGCTTACGCTCAGTCCCGCGGCGCTGTTCGGCGCCAGCCGGAAACAGAACCGCTTCGCCCGCGTGGTCGAGGAGCTGGGCGGCCGCATCGTCTGCGGGGATCTGCGCCCTGGCGACCCGTTCCCCAACGAGGCCGACCTCGGTCGAGAGTTCGGCGCGAGCCGCTCGGTGATCCGCGAGGCGGTCAAGTCGCTCGCCGCCAAGGGCCTGCTCGAATCGCGGACCCGGACCGGCATACGGGTCCTTCCCGCAAGCCAGTGGAACCTCCTCGATCTCGACGTGCTCGGCTGGCGTTACGCGGCGA
Source organism: Bauldia sp. (assembly GCA_022841545.1). GTDB lineage: Bacteria > Pseudomonadota > Alphaproteobacteria > Rhizobiales > Kaistiaceae > Bauldia. The sequence continues at coordinate 1,624 of JALHRF010000094.1, forward strand.
TGGAGCCGCACGCCTTCTTCAGAGAGCTGTTCGAGATACGCATGATGATCGAGCCGGAGGCTTCGGCGCTTGCGGCCGAGCGGGCCAGCGCCGAGGAGATCGAGGCCATCGCGAAGGCTTTCGCGGTGATGGCGACGGCGGAGGCGGGGCGAACCACGGAAGACGCGATCCTGGCCGATCTCGACTTCCATCGCGCCATCCTGTCGGCGGCGCATAACGACCTCCTCATGCAGATGGGCAAGCTCATCGGCGTCGGTCTCCTCGTCAGCTACCGCATCTCGACCGGGCATTACACGCTGTTCCTCGGCCGGCATGAGGATGTGCTCTCGGCGATCCGCAAGCGGTGTCCGGACACCGCGCGGCGGATGATGGAGCGGCTCCTTGCCGAGACCCGCGGCTATCTCGACACGCATCTCGACCCGGGGCGCTGACGCCGCGCGCCGTCCGGTCAGAAGCGCTTGTTGATGCCGCTCTGGGCAGCCTGCACGGCGGCGAGGCCGTTCTGCGCGTCCGCCACGCCGGTCATCGCCACGGCCGAGAAGATGCGCCTGGCGTCGGGATAGCGGCCGAGTTTGAAATAGGACCAGCCGCGCAACATCATGAGGTCGGTCTGCTCGGGCGCGTGACGCGCGCGCTCGTCCAGCGCCAGGATCGCCTCCACATAGCGGCCGTCGGTATAGGCGGCCGTGGCCTGCTGGCTGAGGATGTTGAGGGTGAGCTCGGTCTGGCGTTTCTTCGACATCGGCGCGGCGGCGGCCGCGACCGAAGCGCGGTCGGTGACGCCCGTGCGGAGATTGGCGAGCGAAGCGCCATAAGCCGCATCTTCACGGGTCTTGGCGCTGGTCGAGAGCAGCGCGATCTCGAAGGCGATGGCCGCTTCCGCCGGGCGGTCGAGGTCCATCAGGCACCAGCCGCGCCGAAGCGCCGACTCGGGCGAGAGCGAGCGCGTCGGCACCGCGCTGGTGCAGCCACCCGACGACCCGCCGCCGGTCACGACCGCAACCTCGGGTTCCACATAGGGGGCAACCCGGGTGACCACCTCGGTCTCCACGTAGGCGGGCGGTTCGATGGCGCGCGGGCGCGCGTAGACGACCTCGTCGACCACCACGTCGACCACCGGCGTACTGCCACGGAGTTCGGCGCGGACCGGCTTGCCGATGTTGGCGATGCGCTCCGACCGGTCGCCCCATTCGCGGATGATGGAATTGACTCCGGCGCGATCCTTGAGCGCCCAGCGCGCCACCGCCAGGCCGTAGGCGGCGGGCTCGTAGTCGGGGTCCCACCGCCGCACGGTCTCGAACCAGCGCACCGCGGTCCGCACCTGGCCGAGATTGTAGGCGTACCAGCCGAGCTGCTCGCCGCCCTGCAGGCTCTTCACCCGCACGATGACATTGGCCATGCGCTGCAGCACCGGCTCGGCGATCTTGAGCGGCGGGTCGGTGGCCAGCAGCCCGACCGCTGCGATCAGATAGGCGGCAAGGTTGTCTTCTGACCTCTCGTTCCATTCGTAGCCCGCCGTCTCGGCGTCGGCGAAGCGGTCCAGATCGATCAGCGCCAGGGTATAGCCCTCCGCCGCCTTGACGCTCGCCGGATCGCGCTTCCGGGCCTTGTCGAACCAGTCCAGCGCCCGTCCCGGCTCCTTGTGCCGGTAGTAGTACCAGCCGAGGAGAAGTGCGTCCGCGGCGTTGGCCTCGTCGGCGGCGAGCGCCTCGATCCGGGCCAGGTCATCGGGGCTCGAGGTGAGGTCCGGGTTCTCGGCGGCGAGGCCGACGCGGCGGCGCAGCATGGTGTCCATGACCGCCGCGAATTCGCCGTCGCGCTCGTAGACGAGAAGCGCTCCGATCTCGCTATCGGGCAGGACGTCGATCGCCTTCTGCATCGTCGCCAGCCGCTCCGCAGGATCGTTGCAGTTGGCGAGGACATAGGCGTAGGCGTCGAGGGCGCGCGGCATGCGCTCGGTATTGGCGAAGGCCTCCGCCACCCGCCACAATACGTCGACATAGGCGCAGGTGAGCAGGCTCGGGCTGGCCGCGGCGGTGTCGATCACCGTCTTCCATTGCTTTGCGTTCGAGGCGTTGGTCAGCCGGATGCGGGCGTCGGCCTCGTCGAGCAGCTCGATCAGCGCATCGGGCGGAACCCAGTCGGGCTCCCGCTCGCGACGCTCCGCGATCCCGCTGCGCACTTCGGCATACTTGCCTTCGGAGAAGAGCTGCCAGAACGCGTCGAGCTCCGGATCGACGAAGATCTCGGGCGCCGAGGGATCGGCGGGCGGCACCCAGTCGGGATAGAGCGCCCTGAGCCGGGCGATCTCGGCGTCGAGGCGGCGCTTGTCGCCGGTGCGCGCGAAATAGCGGAGGGCGGATTCATCGACCTCGGGGCCGGGCGTGATGGTGCGCACCGGGGCTGTGGCCGGAGCGGGCGCAGGATCTGGCGCCTCGGGCTCGGCGGCCGTCGGTTCGGTCAGGTCGGTCGGCTCCGCCGGGGTCGTCGGGGTCTGGTTCTGTGCGATAACCCGGATCGGCTGGGGAACACGCCGGATCGGCCGGCCTTCCGTCTCCGTGGACCCGGTGACGCCACTGTCCACCACCTCTTTGGCGGCGGGGGGCAACAGCCTGCCGACCTCCGGCCCGATTCCGGCGCCGGCGAGCCATCCGACCGCGCCGGCTACCACCACCAGCACGAGGGCGAGGATCAGCCGCATTGCCCCTTCCTCGAGGCGAGATAGGACAGGCCGAGAAGATGCAGTGTCGAGGGGTAGTAGGCCGTCGGAGTGAAATTGAGGAGTTCCTCCGGCACCGGTTCGCCCCGGCTGCAGGCGACCAGCGCATCGATCATCCGGTAGCCGGGATCGGTCAGCGGGTCGCCATTCGTGCCGGTGGTCAATTCGATCACCGCTGGCTCGCCCCGCGCCTCGCGCGCGACGAACGGATCGAGGAAGGCGTCGCCGAGCCCGGCGCGGATCAGGTAGAGCGGGATGCGAATGGCGTTGTAGCCGAAGACGGCGGGGAAGCCCTCCGCCGGCTCGAGGCCTTTGGCCGTGATCGACACCCAGTCGGCCGGAAGCCCGGCCGCACCGAACCGGGCGGCCGCGACGATCTCGGCGCCGGAGGCGGCAAGCTCATCCCAGGCGAATTGCGGGGCCAGCTCCTTCAGGACGGGGAACGCCTCGAAGATCCAGTAGGACGGGTTGACCACGATCGTGCCGTCCGGGCGATCGGGTGGCGTGAAGCCGACCACGCCGGGCTTGAGGACGATGCGGCCGTTTGCTTCGACCAGGAGGTTCGTCCCGATCGCCGTGGCGATTTTGGTCGCGGCCTCCGTGTAGCGGGGATCGCCCCAGGCCTTGCCGGCGAGAGCGAGGGCATAGGCGATCAGGATGTCGCCGTCGCTGGCATTGTTGACGTCGACGATATGCGGATTGGCCTCGGGGTCCCACTTCCATGCCGCGAGGCCGTCGTCGCGGATCAGGAGCTGGTTGCGGGTGAAGTCGAAGATGCGCTCGAAGGTCCCGCGGTCACCCGCCGAATAGGCGAGGAGCAGGCCGTATCCCTGGCTCTCGCTGTGGCTGATGCCGCCATTGGCGTCGTCCACGACGCGTCCGTCGGCCATCACGAAGCGGTCGCGATAGGCCGCCCAGTCCTCCGGTGCGATCGTGTCGCCGAAGTTCGCGGCGAGGGCGGCGATCACGCCGGCGAGGAGGGCGAAAGCGGCGAGCAGTGGGCGCACCGGAAGCCGGATCATGAACGTCTCCCGAGGCGGCTGAGCAGGGCCGAGGTGCAGATACCCAGAATGCAGCAGAGCAGAACCAGCGCGATGGCGTAGGCGACGATGTTCACCGACAGCCAGTTCGCTGCGATGAGCCGGGCGTTCTGGAGCGAGAAGCCGCTCGTGAACATGTAGCGCTCGGCCTTGGGGGCGACCGACACGATCCCGGACGTCCTGTCATAGGCGGCGACGCGGCCGTTGAGCCCCGCCCAGAAACTGGCGCTGGTGATCGCCTCGACGCCGGCGACAAGGTCCTCGGTGCTGCGGCCTGCGACCATGGTCCACTGCCGGCCCGCGCTCTTCGGCGACTGGACCACCACCAGCGTCGTGCGATCGGAAGGATCGAAGGGGGCGTCGGCCTCGGCGAAGACGGCGAGCGAGGCGAAGGACAGGTCGAAATTCCGTTCGAGCCAACGCTCGAATTCCAGCCAGCGTCCACGGATGCCGCTGGGGCTGACCAACTCGTTCTGCCAGCGGTTGTAGACGCCCTCGGTCGCGGTCGAATCGCCGAAGGAATTGGGTACGACGCTGGTGGGATCGATGTCGACGGTGACGACGGCGGTGGGATTGCGCACGGGTGCGTCCCATTTCGCACGCGCCGTAACGGCCACGCCGAACTCGCTGACCGTGGGCTCCGGGAATTGACCGAGGGCGCCGACGAAGATGGCGGGTTGACTGCCGAGGGCATCGGGCCGGCCCATTTCCACCGGGATGACGCGGGCGGCGCTGACGGCGACCCGCGACAGGAAGGTGAGTGCGGCGCCGTAGGTCTCGCCATTGGCCCGGCCGAGCACCATCGGCACCGGCTCTTCGCTGCCGGCGTAGGGAAGGCCCGCGCCGGCAAGGGCGGAGAGGTCGGGCCAGCGCTCGACCCTGCCGAAGGCCGGCATGAAGAACTCGCTGGTGTCGAAGAGGACGAAACGGTCGGGGCCGCCCGCCGTCGTGCCCGGAGCGCAGATGAAGTCGGCCTCGGTATCGAGCACCGCATCGACGTCGATGACGTTCACGCCGGGGCGGAAATGGGTCATCGCCACCTTGATCGGGAGGTGCTGGAGGATGTCGCCGTCGCTGGATGTGAGCGGCACGTTGGCGGCGATGAAGCCGTTCACATAGACGTCGATATTGCTCCCCGGCAGGACCTCGCCGGTATAGGCGGCATCGAGATAGAGCGTGGCCTCGCCATAGGCATCCGAGTAGAAGTCGCCCGGAAGGCCGATATAGAACTGGCTGCGAAAACGCCGGCCCGAGAACTCCTCGGTGCCGATCCCGAGCTGGGCGAGGGTCATCCGCTCGCCGCCATCGAGAAGCGGCACCAGCGGCAGGATGATGGGCGTCGTGTCGATCACCTTGCGGCCGACGCCGATCGGCCGACCGACGCCGTCCGAGACGTAGCCGATGGCCGCCTTCACGTCCTGCCAGCCCGGGCCCGAGATGACCAGCGTGGGCGCATCGCCATCCCCGCCGAGGAAGCCGACGGTGGGCGCCCTGCTGGTTTCCGGAGGAAGGGCGGGGATGACCGCGGACAGCTCGGCCGCCGTCCCGACGGCGAGGCGGAGCACGCCCTGCGGCGGCCCCGCATAGGACCCGTCCTCCACCGATACGACCGCCTGCCTGAAGTTGCCGCGAAGCACGATCGCCTGAACCAGGCGGGCAAGGTCGGTCTCCGCGAAGGCCCGCTCGCCGCCCGGTGCGATCAGGTGGATGCGGCTGCGGCCGGTGGCGTCGAGGCCGACCGAGGGAAGGTCGTCAAGGCTGGCGAGGCTGGTCGGATCCCGGCCCTCGAAGATGATCCCCGTGTCCTCCGACTCGAACTCGGTCCAGAGATCATAGGTCGACAGGATGGTGCAGTCGGTGCGGTGGCGCTGGTCGACGGCGAAGGTGATGACATTGACGCCGGGCCTGAGCGTGCCCGCCGGGATCGACATATCGACATGCGTGGGGTTCTCGCGGGCGGCCAGCGGCTGGTCGACGATCTGCCGCTCGTTGATCGTGATGCGCAGAAGCGAGTCCTCCGGCGACACGTAGATGGCGCTGTTGAAGGCAATGGTCAGCGTCGCGGCCCGCGCCGCCTGCTCCGCGGTGAGCGAGAAGCCCCAGGTGCGGCGTCCGGTTTCGCCCTCGAAGCGCAGCGTCGGCGCGGAAAGCAGGTAGCGGTCGATCTTGCTCCGCTCCGGTTTGGCGATCTCGGTCCCTTCGGCCGCAACCTCGCCACCGTCGACGGGCGGGTCGCGGGTGAGGTCGTTGGGCAGGACCGCGCTTCCCCCGCCCGGAACGGCTGCCGCCGCCGGCGGCGCTTCCGTGGCTTCGCCGCCGATGTCGAATGGCCGGAACCCCGAAGGCGCCGCCGGCCGGGCGGTGGGCGCCGTGACGGACGGCCGTCCCGCCGGAGGGGCGGAGCCGGCCTCGGGAGTCATGTCGAAGGGCGACTGGGCAATCGTCACGCCCGGCACGAGCAGGATCGCTGCGGCAACGAACGAGCGAAGGGCGCGGCGGACTGCGGTCATGGCGCCGGCTTCCCCACCGGTACGGGCACGTCCACCTCGCGCGCGGCGCCGATCCGGCGCATGAGATAGGCCATGCCGCGGAAGCTCTGATGGATCGACAGCTTCAGGAACCAGAGGGAGCCGCGGATGATGCCGATATTGACCCGCCGCGACTCCTGGAAGTCGCTCCACTGCTTGGAATTGGCGAAGATGAGATCGGCAATCAGCCGGAAGTCGACGGCGCTTTCCGGGTGGAAGCGGCAGCCGATGATCATCGTCGAGCCGTCCTCCACGAAGCTGCGGACCGTGAGCGGCAAGGTGTCGGCGCCGATATTGTCGGAGAGCGGCGTGAACCGCACGCTGGCCTCGTCGCCCTGGCGGATGCGGTCGGCGGCCTGGTGGACGACGCGGATACGCGCGCCGCCGAGCGACACGTCCTCGATCGTGCCCGGCACCACGTCGCCGTCATGGATGAAGTCGCAGCGCCGCGAGATCTTGACCCGGTGCGTACTCTGCGGATTGCGGCGCTCGGAGACCACCCCCAGGGCGCAGCCCACCATGAGCAGGTTGAGCAGGTTCCAGCCGCCCACCACCAGCGCCACGTCCGCCTCATAAGGCTGGGTGATGATGCGCCAGACGGTCATGCCGACGCCGGCGAGGAGCACCGCGAAGATCACGAAGAACGGGCCGCCGAGTTCCGAGATGTAGTTCCGGTCGAGCGTTTCGTCCTTGGCCGTGACCTTGAACGTCGGCTTGCGCGGATTGAGCAGCACGGAGATCAGGGCGGGCAGGAGATACACGGATTGAATCAACTCGTAGAGTTCGGATATCCAGGGCCAGCGGAAACGGCCGTAGAGGTAGTTCTGCATCATCAGGTTCACGATCATGTACATGAGCGTGTAGGCCATGAACTCGCCGCCCGAAGCAACGAATATTTCCGCGCCGAAAAAAAGGTAGAATAGCGGCGAGATCAGGAAGATTATGCGGGGAATCGGGAACAGCCAAAACAGCGTGCTCGACATGTAGCCGAGCCGCTGCGGTATCGACAGGCCGCGCTTCAGCGGCGGAAAGTGGAAGCGCAGGATCTGCATCATGCCCTGCGCCCAGCGCGTACGCTGCCCGATGAAGCTCGCGAAGGTGGACGGCTGCAGGCCGGCGATCAGCGGCTTGTCGACATAGACGCTGTCCCAGCCCCTTGCATGGAGCTCGAGCGCGGTTTCGGCGTCCTCGGTGATGCTGACGCCCGAGAACCCCTTGGTCGTCTCCAGCGCCTTGCGGCTGAGCACGGCGGCGGAGCCGCAGAAGAACGAGGCGTCCCACTTGTCGAGGCCGCGCTGGATGATGCCGTAGAACATCTCGTTCTCGGACGGCATCTTGTCGAAGGTCTTGAGGTTGCGTTCGAGCGGGTCGGGATTGATGAAGAAGTGCGGCGTCTGGACCAGGAAGAGCTTTGGGTTCTCCGCAAAGAATCCAACGGTTTCGGTGAGGAAGTCGCGCGCCGGGGCATGATCGGCGTCGAACACGGCGACGAGCTCGCCGGTCGAATGGGCGAGGCCGTTGTTGAGGTTGCCGGCCTTGGCGTGTTCGTTCTTGGCCCGCGTCAGGTAGTTGACGCCGAGATCGGCGCAGAGCGCCGTGAGACGCGCCCGCCGCTCCTGCGCGGTGATGCCCTCCTCGACCTTGGGCGAGCGGCACTTCTGGTCGGTGCCGCCGTCGTCGAGAAGCCAGATCGTCATCTTGTCGGGCGGGTAGTCGATGCCTTTCGCCGCGGCGAGCGTGGTGGCGAGGAGCACGGTGTCTTCGTTGTAGGTCGGCACGAAGATGTCGACGGTCGGAGGCTCGTCCGGCACCGGCGGCGAGATCCGCCCCGGCAGCGGCTTGGCCACGACGAACAGGCTCAGGCAGAGCATGAAGACGTTATAGAGCTCGGCGAGATAGAGCAGGATCCCGGGGATGAAGTTCTCGAGCTGGTTGACGGGCGGAATCGTGTCGGTGGTCCGCCAGTAGACGTAGCGGAGCACGATCGCGGTGCCGAGCGACAGCGAGATCAGCCGCCAGACGCCTTCGGGCCGGATGGTCTTGAGGACGATCATCGCCGCAACGACCATCGAGCCGGCGATGAGCTGCGCCTGGAGGCTGATGGGCAGCCCGATCAGGAACAGCGCGGCGCCGGCCGCAATCGCCCACAGGAGCCCGAAGCCGAGCTTGCTCATGCCGATGTCGCGTCCATCGCTTCGGCCTTGCGCCCGGTTGGCTGCGGACCCCTCGTCCGTGATGCCTTCTTCCTCACCTTGACTCGACCTTGCTCAACAAACTCTTGCCCTCACTGAATTATTGGCCGGGGACGGGAACGTTCGGGTAGTCCTCGTAGTCGCCCGGTTCGGGGAGTGGCACGATCGGCCCCTCGATCGGCCGTTCCGGCTGCCTCGGTTCGCGGATGACGACGCGTTGCGCCGGCGGCGCGGCGACCGTGGTGACCGGAAGCTGCGGTTCTATCGGCGCGGACAGCCCGCCGAGGTTCTCCGCCACGCGCGGTGGCTTGCCATAGGGATTCCAGAGCGGCGAGGGCAGGTAGCCCACTATATCGAAATTATACATGACCGACAGCAACTCCTGCTCGGTCGCCTTCGCCGAGCAGAGTCTGAGACGGATGCCGATGGCGCCGGCTTTGACGAATTGCGGCCGCTCGACGTGCTGCCAGGCGTAGAGGCACCGGTCGCCCGTGCGCGCGACGCCGGTCGCGAAGCCGAAGGGGCCGTACTTGTTCTGGACGTAGATAAGCGACGTCTGCATGGGTATGCCGTAGAAATACCATCCGAATTCGCGGGCGATCTGGGTCGGCTGGATCGAGTTCTCGCCCAGGGCATTGTCGTCGACCGTGACGTAGCCCACCGGTCCATAGAGGGTGACCGTGAGGAAATTCTGACCGGAAACGCGTGAATTCGTTGCGAGGACGGACTCGCGCACGATCGCATCGCGGTACCGCTTTTCGAGCACCGTGATGATCGCCGGACCGCCCGCAGGCAGGCGCGCGAAGGATTCGACCGGGGGGACTTCGGACCTGACCGTCATCACCCGCGGTTCCGCAGTCACGCAACCCGCAAGCCCCAGCGCGGCGAGCACGCATGCGCAACGCCGTGCGATGCGCGTCGAGAACCAACCCCGACCCGCATTGTCCTGCCCGCGGTCCTTCCGCAATATTCGGCCAGAATCAATCACATGGCTTGACCCCCGCACGTGCGATCGCCCGACGCGGCGACGCAACTGGCGGCAAGTCCGACCGTGTCGAATTATGCTTAATGAATCGCTAATCGGAGGCTGGATTACAGGATGTTTGTTAGGCTTTGCTGCCTAGTGGTAAGTCAATGCGCAGAGGGTGCGAAGATGCTCCAGGGGCGCAGAGCGCCGGTGCCAGGACAAGAGTGGGTGAAGTGATCAATCGCGGTCTCGCGGCGATCGTCTCGATCTTCGCAGTCGTCGGTGTGGGGCAACTCCCCGCCGCCGCGGAGGACGGCGTCGCACCCGACCGTATCCTGTTCGGGCAGTCGGCGGCTTTGTCCGGCCCTGCCGCGGAACTTGGCCTCGAAATGCAGAGGGGGATCCGGGCGGCCTTCGCCGAAGTCAACGCGGCCGGCGGTATCGAGGGCCGGCAGATAGACCTCGTCACCCGCGACGACCGTTACGAACCAGAGGCGGCGATCGCCAATACCGAGGCGCTGATCGGCGCCGACAGGGTGTTCGGGTTGATCGGGGCCGTCGGCACGCCGACCTCGGCGGCGACGGAGCCGATCGCGCGGGAGGCGGGCGTGCCGTTCATCGCCCCGTTCACCGGCGCCGAGTTCCTGAGGGATCCGGACCTCGCCAACGTCGTCAACATCCGGGCGTCCTATTTCCAGGAGACCGAAGCGATCGTCGACCGGCTGGTGGCGGACCGAGGCGTGAGCAGGATCGCGGTGCTCTTCCAGGACGATTCCTACGGGCGGACCGGCCTTGCCGGGGTCGAGCGGGCGCTCGAGCGGCGGAACATGGCTCTGGTCGGCGCCGGCTCTTACGTTCGCAACACCACGGCGGTGAAGACCGCGCTGCTCGGTCTCCGGGGCGCCAGGCCCGAGGCGATCGTCATCATCGGCGCATATCTTCCGAGCGCCGTGTTCACCCAGTGGGCGCGGAAGCTCGGGGTCGACGCCACCATCGTCAACATCTCCTTCGTCGGCGCCAATGCGCTGGCCGACGCCCTCGGCCCGGCGGGGGACGGCGTCTATGTGAGCCAGGTGGTGCCGTTCCCCGAAGGCGACGCGATGCCGCTGCTTCAGGAGTACCGGGCGGCTCTCGCCGCGCTCGACTCGGCCGCCACGCCGGGCTTCGGCTCGCTCGAGGGCTACATCGCCGGGCGCCTGGCCGCGGAGGTTCTCCGCCGGCTGGGCCCGGAACCGACGCGGCAGGACTTCCTGGCCGCACTGAAGGGAATTGGCGCGTTCGACATCGGCGGCTTCCTCCTCCGCTACGGCCCGGGCGACAATCACGGGTCCGATCAGGTGTTCCTCACCGTGATCAAGGGCGACGGCAGCATCGTCCCGGTCGAGGACATGGTCCGATGAGCGCCGCCGAAGCCGCGCCGCAGCGGCGCTCCCGGCTTGGACTGTCGGCCAAGCTCTATCTGGCCATTGCCGGCGCCGTAGCGCTCACCCTCGCGGCAAGTATCGTCGCGTGGTTCGCCTTCGTCGAGCTTGGGCAACACCAGCGCATCATCACCCGGGAGCACATTCCCTCGATCACCGATTCGCTCCGCCTCGCGCGGCAGAGCACCTTGATCGCGGCGACAGCGCCGGCGCTGATTTCCGCCGCGGACGATCCGGCGCGGCGGAGAGTCATGGCCTCGCTCCGGCAGCAGGCCGCCACCCTCGACGGGCTGATCCAGCGGCTCGCGGCCGATGTCCGGGATGGACCCGACGCGCCGGCGGACCAGCGGCTCATCGTCGAGATCCGGGACGCGACCGGCGACCTCACGGCAGCGCTCGACCGGCTCGATCAGTCCGTCGGCAGCCAGATCGCGCTCCGTGCCGAACTCGGAGCCCGCGTCGACGGGGCCGCCGACCTGCACCGGCGGCTGGTCGAGCTGCTGACGCCGCTTCTCGACGACGCGACCCTCTACCTCGTGACCGGCTACCGGACGCTCGACGACGTCGCGCCCCAGGCGGCGACCAACCGGCTGACCGAGCGGACGCTCCTCACCTACGCGGCGATGTCGCAGCTCAGCATCGAGGCCAACCTGCTCGGGGCGCTGATCGCGGAAGCCACCGACCTGCCGGACGCGACCCTCATCCCGCCGCTGATCGAACGCTTCCAGTCGGCCGCCGACCGCTTCAACCGGGCGATCGGCGTCATCGGGACCGGCGGCCTTCTGTCGGTCCAGGAGACGGCGGCAAGGCTGATCGCGATCGGCCTCGGGCCGGACAACGTCTATGAACTCCGCCGATCGCTCCTCGACGAGCAGCAGTCGGCGGAGCGTCTCATCGCCGAGGCGCGCACCGTCGCCGCGACGCTGACCGGCGATGTCGACAACCTCGTCACGCATGTCGAAGCCCGGACGGCCCTGGCGGTGGCGGCCTCGAACCGCGCCATCGACATCGGCGAGACGACGCTCTTGGTGCTCAACGGCGTCAGCATCCTCGGCGCGCTGCTCATCGGCTGGTTTTATGTGCGGCGGAAGATTACTGCGCCGGTGGTCAGGATCACCGATGCGGCGGCGGCCTTCGAGGACGCGAAGTTCGACCCGGAACAGCTCGCGAGCGTCCGCGATCGCACCGACGAGCTCGGCGACCTCGCCCGCACCTTCACGCGGATGGCGGCCGAGGTGCAGGCCCGTACCGACACCCTGGACCGGCTGGTGGCCGAGCGCACCAGCGAGCTCAATCGGAAGAATGCCCTGCTGGAGGACGCCAACCAGCGCATGGACGCCGAGCTCGCCATCGCGCGCACGCTTCAGGCGGCGATGCTGCCGCAGCGCCTGCCGGAGCATCCGCAATATACCGGCCAGGCCACCATGGTGCCGGCCCGCGAGATGGGCGGCGATTTCTACGACTTCTTCTCCGTCGGCGAGAACCGCGTCGGTCTGGTGATCGCCGACGTCTCGGGGAAGGGCGTGCCGGCGGCGTTCTTCATGGCCATCTCGCGAACCATCCTGCAGGGCAGCGCCCGCGAGCACGGCACGCCGGGGGCATGCCTCGCGGATGCGAACAACCTCCTCTGCCAGCAGAACCCGCTCGACCTGTTCGTCACCGCCTTCTACGGCGTCCTCGATCTCGCCACGGGCGTATTCACCTACGCCAATGCCGGCCACAATCCGCCGATCCTCGTGCGCGCCGACGGCGCCGTGTCCAACCTTCCGGCGATGGGGGGCGTGGCGATGGGGGTGATGATGGGCCTGGGCTATGCCGAGAACAGCGTCACCCTCTCCGCCGGCGACACGCTGCTGCTCTATACCGACGGCATCTCGGAGGCGATGGACCGGGATGGGCACGAGTTCACCGAGGGGCGGCTGATCCGCTCGCTCGGCGAGAGCCACCGCGAGTCGGTGGAGATCGTCTTGTCATCGCTGATCGACTCGGTCGCCGAATTCGTCGGCGGTGCGCCGCAATCCGACGACATCACCTGCCTGATCGTCAGGTACAAGGGGCCGCCGGTCGCCGACTTCCAGGAGGCCGCGGAGTAGGCCGCTACTTGCTGACGACGGCCTCCGCCTCGGCGCGCGTGGCGACCACCGTGACGATCGAGATGAAGCCGCTGATCTCGAACACTTCGCGGATCTGCGGCTTGAGCCCGCAGAGCGCCAGCTTGCCGCCCTTGAGGCTGAGCCGCTTGCCCATCATCAGGACGAGGCGGAGGCCCGAACTCGAAATATAGTCGAGCTCCGACAGGTCGAGGACGATCCGGGTCTCGTTTTTCTCGAGGTGGGCGAACATCTCGGTCTCGGCGGCATTGATGGTGTTGCTGTCGAGGCGTCCCACCGGCTTGAGCACCAGCACCTTGCCACGCGTCTTCTCGCTCTCGATCATGCTGCTCCATTCCCTCGTCCGCATTCAGGCTGATAGTCCCCGGCGCGGCGCCGGTCCAGCCCCGCCTGTTCCGTCAAGCCGACGCCCCCTCGGCAGCAAACCGCTTGCGCATGGTGAGGATGTTCCGTCCACCCTCCCGGCGATAGCTTACTTCATCCATCAGCGTCTTCATGAAATGCACGCCGAGGCCGCCGATCGGTCGCGACTCGAGGTCCGACTCGAGGTCGGGCGGCGGAACCTCCAGCGGATCGAAGGTGCGGCCGTCGTCGGAGACTTCGGCGAGGACCGCCCCGCCGATAATGCTGAGGGTCAGCGCGATCTCGTGGTCGCCGCCTTCCGGCCAGCCATAGGCGATGGTGTTGGTCATCGCCTCGTCGAGCGCGAGATTGAGATGGCCGATGGCGGCCGGCGGGACGCCATGCGCCGCGCAGAACGACTCGATTTCCTCGGCGGTCTCGCCGATCGCCGCGACCCGGTTCGGGAGACGGCGGCTCAGGACCGGTCCGGATGCATCCTTGCCCATCAGACCTGAACTCCGACGGCGGCGGTATCCGCTTCCCCTGCGGCGGCCCCGGGAAGCGCCTCCACCAGGCGGCTGATCAGCCAGGACGCGCGCTCGGTGAGATTGGTGATGTTGAGGATCGCCATCTTTTCGGCGGCGGTGAGGTTCGCATCGCCGGCGAGATACTCCTCGCGAAGCCGCCGCATCAGGGCGCCGCGGTCGCCGGTCATTCGCCGCAGCAGCATGCGGTCGTCCTCGGCATCCGGGCCCATGGCATCGACGACGGTGAGGAGCACGGCGTCGAGGCCCTCGACGACGCTGTCGGTCAGGCGGTGGGCCGTCGGGCTGTTGGCGACGTCGCCGACCGACCGGGCGAGATCGACGAGCGTCTCCGAGAGGCCGTCGAGCACGCGCTGGATGCTGATCGCCTGATTGAGCCGCTCATAGGCCGAATGGGTGAGCGACTGCTCGCCGAGATGCACCAGGAACTCGTCGATCACGGCGCCGAGGCCGTCGATCGTCTGGCGCTGCCGCGACACGGCAGCACTCAAGTCCCGCGGCGTCGAGCGGGCGATCTCCAGGAGGCGCGGCAGGTAGCCCGCGAGCCGCTGCTGCTCGAGCGAGACGAGGTCGAGCGCCGTTTCCGGCTCCTGGATCGCCTGCTCGTAGATGAACTGCGGCCGGGCCTCGTTCTCCTCCGGCGGCGGCGGATAGCGGCGGGCGAGGATGCGGGCGGCAGCGCCGACGAACGGGGTCAGCACGATGGCGCCGCCGATATTGAAGATCACATGGGTATAGGCGAGTTGCAGGGCGGGCTCGGACGAGAGGGCGCGGGCGAGCGCAATGGCGAGCGGCACGCCGCCAAAGACCTCGACATAGAACAGCGGCACCATGACCAGCGCTGCAATGAAGTTGAAGGCGACCTGATACATCGCCACCTGCCGCTGGCGGCCGCGAAGCCCGGCGGAAAGCACGTAGGTGAGCGCGCTCGAGCCGACATTGGCGCCGTAGATCGCCATGACGCACTGGTCGAAGGACATGACGCCGGCAGACGCGAGGGTGATCGCCAGCAGCGCCACCGAGTTGGTCGACTGGGTGACGAAGCTGAGCACCGCCCCGACCAGGAAGACCACGAGATAGTAGGTGCCGGCCCCGGCCAGGAGATCGCGCACCCAGGGCTCCCCGGCGAGCGGCGCCGCCGCGTCCTGGAGCATCTCGAGGCCGAGGAAGACCAGGCCGATGCCGAATACCGCAAGGAGCAGCGTCCGCGCATGGGCGAGCCGTGCGCTGGCGAAGGACAGGCCGGCAATGCCGAGCATGACCAGGACGAAGAGATGGATGTTGAGCGTGGCGATGACGACGAGGAGCGTCGTGCCGATATTGCAGCCGATGATGATGGCGAGTCCGCTCTCGACCGTGAGCAGGCCGCTGCCGAGCATGCTGACGACAATGAAGGTGATGGCCGGCGTGCTCTGCATCACCGCGCCGGTCGAAAAGCCCCAGAAGAGGCCGGCCCAGAGCGACTTGGTCCAGGCCGCCACGGCCTGGCGGAACCGCCGCCCCGTCAGCTTCTTGAGGTTCTCCGACAGGAGGTACATTCCGGCGAAGAAGATGCCGAGCCCGCCAATCCCCTGGGAAAGAATCGAAAGCAAGATCCCCCGAAGCCCCTCACATTCTCGCCAGCCCCGCAAACCGGCTCTGCGCCAGTCTAACGGAATTTCGTAAAGGTTAGCTTCCCGCTTCGCCCAAGAGAAGGCGCGACATGAACTATCGCCACGCCTACCACGCCGGAAGCCATATCGACGTTTTCAAGCACGCCGTTCTGGTGATGCTGCTGGAGCACCTCCGTAAAAAGCCCAAGGGCTTCACCGTGCTCGACACTCATGCCGGCGCGGGACGCTACGATCTGACCGCGATCGAGGCGCAGAAGACCGGCGAGGCGGCGGACGGGATCGGCCGTGTCATAGGCAAGGAGATTCCCACGGCTGCCGCCTATCTCGACCTGATCCGCCGGCTCAATCCGGACGGGCTCCGCACCTATCCGGGATCGCCCGCGATCATCGCCGCGTTCCTCCGCGACGACGATCGGCTGATCGCCTGCGACCTGCACGAAGAGGAGGCCGCGAAGCTCCGCCGCGCCTTCCGTGGCGATCCACGCGTCGCCGTTCACCATCGCGACGGCTACGAGGCAATCAAGGCCTTCGTGCCGCCGCCGACGCGGCGCGGGCTGGTGTTCATCGATCCGCCCTACGAGAAGGACGACCGCGACGCCTGGCGCCGCGTGGCGGAGCGGATGAATGCCGGACTGAGGAAATGGCCCGGCGGCATGTTCGCGGCGTGGTACCCGCTCAAGGACCGTGACGGTATCGACCGGATCCGGAAAGCCTACGATAGAGGCAACCCGCCGACGCTCGCCGTCGAGTTCCTCCGTGTTCCGATCGACGGGGTCGCCTTTGCCGGGAGCGGCATCCTGATCGCCAACCCGCCCTTCGGCATCGACGCGGGGCTGAAGGCGCTGGGCAGCGAGCTGCTCGCGGCGTTCGATGCGAGGAACGGCAGCATCAGCCTCGATTGGTGGATACCGAAGGCGTGACCGGCATCATTCCGTGCGGAACCGCGCCGCATCGAACGGCCGGAGCCGCCCGGGATCGAACGGGGCAAGATCGACCTCCCGCGAGTCCCCATCGAGGATCAGGCCGGCCATCGCTTCGCCGGTGGCCGGCGCGTTGAGCATGCCCCACACGCTATGCCCGGTCGCGACGAAGGCCCCGCGCAGCCCCGGCACCGCACCGATCAGCGGCAGGCCGTCCTCCGTCACGGGCCGGAAACAGGCCTGCGCCGCGATGAGCGGCGCGCCGGAGAGAACCGGCGAGATGCGCGCCGCGATCGCCGTGAGCCGGTCGATCGCCCCCGGATCGGGCGCAACCTCCGCCGGGTCGACCGGCAGGGGGCTGTCGGAGGAGATGGCGCAGACATACGTGGTGCCGTCCGGCCGCGGGAAGACCTCCGGCGAGGCGACGCCGCCGCCCGGCTCGCCGACCTCGAGGAACAACGCCTCGGGCGGCACCGCGTCGCCGGTCCGGTAGACGACGCTGTGGCCCTTGAGGCCGTAGACCGCCGGCAGCGGCAGCCAGGCCGCGGCGAGGATCGACCACGGACCCATGGCGATCACCACCGCGTCGCCGTCGAGCCGCTCGCCGTCGACGATTGCGCCGGTGACGCGGCCGCCGTCGCGGATCAATCCGGTCACTGCTCCTTGGCGGAGCGACGCGCCATGGGCTTCGGCGGCGCGCATCAGCCCGCGGGTGAATCCGGCGGGATCGATCTGCGCGGTGGTTTCGGTCGAGCCGAGTTTTCGCTCGATGGCGATGCGCTCGGATATCCAGCTCCCTGCCTTCCGCCCGCCCGAACCGCTGAACCCGCCGAAGGTGGTGAGCCGGCGGTAGCCGCCATCCGGGACCACCGCCGCCAGCTCGGCGTGGAGGGCGAAGCTCCGCCGGGCGAGCTCCGATAGCCTGCTCCCGTCGCACCAGTCGAGCGCCAGGAAGCCGCCGGACTTGCCGGAGGCCGCGTTGGCGATTCCCGTCCGCTCGATGACCACCGCCTCGGCACCGCGGAGGGAGAGGTGATAGGCGATCGCGACCCCGATCACCCCGCCACCGCAGATCAAAACGCGCATCGTCTCAACCGAGGAGCGACCGGTAGAGGTCGGCATAGCGCCGCGCGCTTGCGGTCCACGACAGGTCCGACTTCATCCCGTTCTGCTGGAGCTTGCGCCAGGCCTTCGCATCGCGGTGAAGGTCGACGGCGCGGCCGATGGCGCGGTCGAGCGCCGGCGCCTCGACCGGCAGGAACTGGAGGCCGGTGGCGACGCCGCGATCGAGCGCGGCGAGATTGGCGTCGATCACCGTATCGGCGAGGCCTCCGACCTGGGAGACCAGCGGCACGCAGCCGTAGCGGAGCCCGTAGAACTGGGTCAGCCCGCAGGGCTCGAATCGCGATGGCACCAGCACCGAATCGCTGCCGCCCTGGAGGAGGTGGGACAGCGGTTCGCTGTAGCCGGTGACGATGCCGACCCGGCCGGGGTGGCGGGCGACGGCGGCGCGGAACATGCCCTCGATCGCCGCCTCGCCGGAGCCGAGCACGGCGAGCCTTGCGCCGCGTGCCACCAGCCCGTCGATGCATGCGCCGAGGATGTCCATCCCCTTCTGCCAGCCGAGGCGGCTCACGACGCAGAACAGGAACCCGTCGTCGCGGGCGAGGCCGAAGGCCTCCTCCACCGCCCGCTTGTTCAAGGCGCGGCGGGGCAGCGTGGTCGCGGTATAGTTGGCCGCGAGATGGGGGTCGGTCGTGGGGTCCCACACCGCCGCGTCGATGCCGTTGACGATTCCGGAGAGGACCGAACGCCGGGCCCGGAGCAACCCGTCGAGGCCCATGCCGCCCGCCGGCGTGCAGATCTCCTCGGCATAGGTCGGGCTGACGGTGGTGATCGCATCGGCGTAGTGGAGGCCGGCCTTGAGGAAGCCGACGCCGCCATAATACTCGACGCCCTCGACGGCCCATGCCTCCGGCGGCAGGCCGAGGCTGGCGAAGATCGAGGCGGGGAAGCGACCCTGGAAGGCGATGTTGTGGATGGTCGCCACGCTCTTCGCCGCCTTCCGCCCGGCGTGGCGGAGATAGGCCGGGGTGAGCCCCGCCTGCCAGTCGTGGCAGTGCACGACATCGGGCACGAAGGCTTCGACCGCGCCCTCGCCGATATCGGCGGCGGCGCGGCAGAGCGCGGCAAAGCGCTGCCAGTTGTCCGGCCAGTCGGCGCCGTCGGGTCCGAGATAGGGGTTGCCGGGTCGGTCGAAGAGTTTTGGCGCGTCGAGGACGATGAGGTCGAGCCCGCCGGCGCTCCCGGCAATGAGCCGCGCCTCGGCGCCGAAGAGGCTCTTGTAGCGCTTGACGACCTTCGTCCCCCCGAGCGCGCCGAGCACGTCCCGGTAGCCCGGCAGCATCACCCGCATCTCGACGTCCTCGGCGGCGAGCGCCCGGGGCAGCGCCCCGGCGACGTCGGCGAGGCCGCCGGTCTTGACCAGCGGGAAGACTTCGGAGGCGACCGAGAGGACGCGCATCGTCGAGGCTACCCGAGCCGGTCGATCATCGTCTGCGTGATCAGCGAGATGCCGCTCTCGGTGCGCCGGAAGCGGCGGGCATCGAGTTCGGGATCGTCGCCGACCACCAGCCCCTCGGGAATGCGGACGCCGCGATCGATCACCACCTTGCTGAGCCGGGCGGAGCGGCCGATATCGACATAGGGCAGGATCACCGCTTCCTCGCAGGCCGCGTAGGAGTTGACGCGGACATTGGTGAAGAGGAGCGAGCGGCGCACCGAGGCGCCGGAAACGACGCAACCGCCGGCAACGAGCGAGCTGACCGCCTGCCCGCGCCGCCCGTCCTTGTCGTGGACGAACTTGGCCGGCGCGGTGAGCTCGACATTGGTCCAGATCGGCCAGGTGCGGTCGTAGAGGTCGAGCGCCGGCACGATGTCGGTGAGGTCGATATTGGCCTGCCAGTAGGCGTCGACCGTGCCCACGTCGCGCCAGTAGGCCTCGCCGTCGCCCTCGGAGCGCACGCAGGAATCGGCGAAACGGTGGGCCATGGCCT
>JALHRF010000095.1 GCA_022841545.1 Bauldia sp.
AGTCTCTTCTTCTCGGCACCGCCGCTGTCATGGCGGTTTCGGGCGCCGCCCAGGCGGCAGACCTCGCGATCGCGGTCGAGCCGATCGACTACGTCAAGATCTGCGACGCCTTCGGCGTTGGCTACTGGTACATCCCCGGCACCGACACCTGCCTGAAGATCGGCGGCTACGTGCAGTTGGATGTGTGGTTCTACGACACCGACCGGGTCGGCAACTACTGGAACATCGCCAACCAGCTGACCGGCTCCGTCTCCCCGACTTCCGACCCCAGCAACCCGCTGGCTCAGACGTCGGGTGTGGTCGCCGGTTACCTCTATGCCCAGGACAACTACTCGCAGTCGTGGGAGATGAAGACGGAAGCGGGCGCCAACTGGAACAGCCGCTCGATGAGCGACCTCGGCGTCATCGCGACCAGCTTCAACTTCGTCGTCACGTCCGACAACAACACCCTCGACGGCACGTCCAAGGCCGTCCGCTTCGACGGTGGCTACGGTGCGATCGGCCCGATGATGTTCGGCTGGACCGACTCGACCTTCGATCCCGGCGGTGGATACACCTATGACGGTGCCATCCGCTCCGACCGCAAGGTTGACCAGTTCCGTCTGTCGTACCTGATGGGCACCTGGGGCATCATGCTCGGCCTCGAAGACCCGCGCGACAGCTACGGTTCTGCGCCGATCAACGCCACCGGCAACTATCCGGACATCGTTCTGGCGGTGACGGGCGGCGTCGGCGGGCTGAACCTCCGTGGCGCGGTTGCGGTTACCGACCGTACCAGCGGCACTGGCTGGGCGGCCAACCTCGCGGCCACTGCCAAGCTCGGCGTTGTCGACATCAAGGGCGTCGTGTCCTACTCGGACAACTACAAGGCGGCGACCGGCGGCACGAACTGCGGCAGCACCCTCACGGTCAACGCGGCGGGCAATGCCCGGTGGCAGGGTTGCGATGACGGTCAGTGGTGGAGTGGCTTCCTGTCGGCGGCTGTCGCCCTCAGCGCCAACTTCAAGGCGGCCGGCACGATCAGCTACCAGGCTGGTCCGAACGATGACGACGACCTGTGGGTCGGCGCGGCGGGTCTCTACTACTACCCGACGGCGCGTTCGGAGATCGGCGCGGAGTTGCTGTGGAATGGTCCGGAAGGCGGCGACGACTCGATCGGCGGCCACCTTCGCTTCAAGACCCACTTCAACTAGTCCATCCGAGCGTTTCGGATTTGTGCCCGGCGGAGAAATCCGCCGGGCATTTTCTTTGCGTTCCGCCCACTTCCGGCCTTGCCCAGTCTGGCGTTCGTCCTGATGGCGCGTCGACTCCAGTCTCGTGCCCATAGATTCGTCGCATTCCCGCGTTGGATCAGCTGTGGCGACGGGTCGTGGCCCGGACGACCGTGACCGACGATCGGTTCGGCGTCGTGTGCAGGTGGAACTAGGCTCGAGGACGCCGCGGCATGTCGAATTGGCGAAGATGGGTTTGGCCCGGACTCGCGACGACGCTTGTGCTTGCGCTGGTGGCTAGTGCGGTCAGGTCCGGCGATGTCGAGCGTGACCTTGCGGCGCGCGTGACGAGCGAGCTGGTGTCGTCCGGTCAGGATTGGGTGGTCGTGACGGTCTCCGGTCGCGGCGTGGAGATTGGCGGCGTCGCGCCGTCCGAGGAGGCACAGAAGCTCGCGCTCAATGCTGCGACTGCGGTGACCGGTGCCGGGTCCATCTCGGACAGGAGCGAGTTGTTGGCGGTCGTATCGCCCTACGTCTGGTCGGCCAGCCGGTTCGGGCGGAAAGTCCTGCTCGCGGGATTTGTCCCATCGGAAGGGGCGCGGAACTCCCTGCTCGCCGCAGCCCGGCGATCGTTTCCCGAGGGCGAGATCGTCGATGAGATGAAGGCTGCGAGGGGGGCTTCGACGGCCTTCAATGCGGCGACGACGTTTGCGCTCGAGCGCCTCTCCGATCTCGGGGAGGGGCTTGTCACGATGACCGATGAAACGCTCTCGGTGAAGGGCGTGGCGTCCACTCCCGAGGCTTATGACCGATCTCGGATCGTATTTCGGGAGGGGCCGCCGAGTGCGGTGACGCTGGGCCCGGTGGACATCACCCCGGCCCGGGCCGATCCTTTCGTTTGGTCGGCGAGTTTTGACGGGACGGCGGTAACGATCGCCGGGTATGTGCCGAACGATGTGGTGAAGGAGGCGCTGGTCGCAACGGCGAAGGCGGTGCTTCCGTCCGCCACTGTCACGGACGAAACCACGATTGCCTCCGGCGAGCCGGATGGCTTCGCGGAGGCGGCGAACTTCGCCATCAGCGCGCTCGGGCGCTTGCGGGAGGGCGGGGTGATGCTCGACGGCCTGACCCTCGACATGGCGGGGGAGGCCCGTTCGGTCGAGGACTATCAGGCCGTGGTCGATGGCACGGGAACCGGGCTGCCGGAGGGACTCGCGCTGGTCGCCAACGCGATCACGCCCGCATTCGTAGAGCCTTACGGCTGGAGCGGTCGGAAGGACGGCAACAACGTGGTCGTAACGGGATTCGTCCCTTCTCTGGCCGGCCGCGACGAGGTGGCGGAGGCGGCTGAGTCGGCGTTTGCGGGCCTGTCGGTGACCGCTGACATCAAGGTGGCGGCCGGCGAGCCAAAGATGGATTGGATTGGCGCGATCAAGTTCGCGATGACGCAGCTCGCGGCGCTGGAGCGGGGAACGGTCGAACTCGGCGACAGGAGTTACGCGATCGAAGGCGAGGCACGCGATTCGGATGCCTTCGCCGCGTTGCTCGCCGCAAACGAGCGTACCTTGCCGGCAAGCCTGGAACTCGCCAAGGCCGACGTTTCTCCGCCGAAGGCTTCGCCCTACACATTCGCGGCCGTCCGCAGTGAAGAGGATGTGATCCTTACGGGGTTCGCCCCGACCGAATCCGACAAGACGAACCTGGTCGAGATGGCGGGCACGCTGTTCGGTGGGGCAAAGGTCGTGGATCGGATCGCCTTCGGCAGCGGCGCCCCGGCGGAAT
Organism: Bauldia sp.; assembly: GCA_022841545.1. GTDB lineage: Bacteria > Pseudomonadota > Alphaproteobacteria > Rhizobiales > Kaistiaceae > Bauldia. The sequence continues at coordinate 2,994 of JALHRF010000095.1, forward strand.
TCGTCACCGCCGCCTCTGCGGCGATGGATGCAGCGGCGCGACTTGCCGGGGGACGCGCGGAGATGGTCGACACCCGGGTGAGGGTGTCGGGTGAGACATTCTTCCAACGCGCCATGGAAGAGATTCGGGTCTCCGCCGCCGACGCGATGCCCGAGGGCTACGCGCTGGATCTTGCGATCATGACCCGGCAGGTCGGCCAGCCACTCGATCCCACCCAATGCCGCGACAGGCTTCAGGCCGATCTCAAGACCGGTCGGATCGAGTTCGACGGCGCCAATGCGACGCTCGCGGAGTCGAGTCTCGGCCTGCTCGACCGCGTCGCCGGTACGCTCCTTCGTTGCGGCCGGATCGGGGTCGAGGTCGCGGCGCATGCCGACTCCGACGGATCGGAGTCGAAAAATCGCGAACTCACCCAGTCGCGCGCCGAGACCGTGGTCGACTACATCGTCGATGCAGGCGTGAAGCGGGAGCAGTTGACGGCGGTCGGTTATGGCGAAGACAATCCGATCGCGGACAATGCCACCGAGGAAGGCAAGCGGGCAAACCGCCGGATCGAGTTCCTCGTCCAGTTGCCCGATGGCGGTTGAGATGACCTATCTGATCGGCACCTACTGGCCCTTTTTGCTCGCCTCACTCGCGATCGGCGTCGCATTGGGGTGGTGGAATCGCGACCGGCGGAGTGTCGACCACATGACCGCCTGGCTGGAAGACGGGCCGGACGAACCGTGATCTGGCATTTCCTTGAAGTGTGGGGCCTGCTTCTCGTCGCATTCGCGCTGGGGTGCCTTCTCGGCACCCTCCTCTACATGGCGCTTGCAACGAGCCCCCTGGCGAGCGCGCAGCTGGCGGCGGCCGACTCCATCGCCGGCGGCCTGGGCGGCCTTCGCCGACGCGTCGGCGGTGGACGTGACGGAGGTGGTTACCGGCAGCCGGCGGAGTCCGATCCGTACACGGTTTCCCCGCCGGAAGCCTATCCCGCGGCGCACGTCATCCCGCAAATGGATGACGTGGAACCGGTCGCGGAGTCAGTCGAGGCAATCGACGATGCGCTCGAGCCTCTCGCGCCTCTGGAAGACGAGTGGGATGAGCAGGCCTATTGGGACGACGAACCCGAGGAACCTGCGGCGTCGGACGGCATCCCCCCGCCCCCGGCATTCCCGGTCGAGCGCTCAATCCCGGTTTCGACTGCGTCAGTTCTGCTTCCGCAGGAGCAGGAACTGCGGTCCGACCTGCCGGCGATGCGTCCGCTTACGCTTCCGGGGCCGCGGAATGGGGTACCTGACAACCTTCAGCGCATTCGGGGCATTGGCCAGAAGAACGAGGAACTCCTGAACAGCGTTGGCATCTATCATTTCGGCCAGATCGCGGCGTGGACGCCGGCCGAGGCGCGATGGGTGGCGAGCCACCTTGCCTTTCCGGAACGGATCGAGCGCGACGACTGGATCGGACAAGCGATCATCCTGGCGACGGGTGGTGACACGGGTTACGTCAAGGCAGCCGACCGCCGGAAGGGGGGCGGGGAGCCACCGGTCTCAGACTCCTGATCCGAATCCGACATTCGCTGCCGTGACGGCCAACGCGCTGCGCATGCTGGAATCACGAGGATCACTGGCAACGCCTGCGCGACGGGGTGGGACGCGGACTAAGCCGGCGAATCGAGGCGAAACCCCGGCGCCCCATGCCCGACGATCGCATCGGGCGGCAGGTCCTGGCCCTCGGATGCCATGATGAAGCCGGAGATGCGCTGAAGGAGAGGATCCCGCACCAGCAGCGGGGCATGGCCTTCGCCATCGATGATGACGCGGTCGAAGCGTGGATGTTCGCGCGCCATCCGCTCCAGGGTTTCCGCCGAGAAGATGTCGGAGTTCTCGCCGCGAATGGCCAGGACGGGCCTGGGGCTCAAGGCGGCGAACTCTCGCCACAGGGTCGGCAGCGGCCGATCGAACTCGACGCCGTCGAATGTCCGGGCGAGGGCAGGGTCGTAGTTGCCGGTGGGCAAGCCGTTCTCGTCTCGCCAGGTCATCCGTGCGAAGACGCCCCACTCGTCGTCTCCAAGTGCGCCGAACTGGTTGCCGTGAAGGCGGCGTAGGATGCGGACGGCGTCGTCCCAGTCATCCGGGGCCGGGGTTCGGCCGACATAGGTCTTCAACCGTGCCAGGCCGCGTGGCTCGATGGCGGGCCCGATGTCGTTGAGCACGACGCCCGCGATAACGCTCGGCCGCATCACGCCCATCAGCATTGCGATGATCCCGCCGCGTGACGTGCCGACGATTACAGCGCGGTCGACGCCGAGTGCCGCCATACCGTCGAGGACATCCTGCATCTCGACGATGGGCGTATAGTGGTCGATGTCCTTGTCCCAGTCCGACAAGCCCCGCCCGCGGAGATCGAAGGCGAGCACACGCCGCGGCCGATGCTGGTGTTGCGAGAGGTGCAGTCCGAGCTCGTGAAAGTCGCGGGCGCTTCGCGACAGACCCGGAATGCAGACGACTGGCAGCCATGGCGAATTTGTGTCGCCGTACTCGGCGACGTGAAGCCGAAGCCCGTCGCTGCTCGTGTAGAAGCGTTCGCGCGACGCGGCGCCGGGATTCGCGGGGGCCGCATCGGCCTCCGCGGCAAAGTCCTCGGTTTCGGTGGTGTGGGCCTCGGGCAGATCGGACTCGTCGGGACCCTGCGTCTTGCGGAACAACTGCCGAAGACGGGTCCTGGCGAAATCCAAACCAATCATCCGCCCAGCTTCAGGTCGGACTCGATGGTGAGCGTTTTCACGCCGAGCCGGGCCCGATACACCTGATAGTTCTCCATGACGCGCTGGACGTAGTTGCGCGTCTCGGTGAACGGGATGCGCTCGATCCAGTTGACCGCGTCGACGTTCGGGTCGCGCGGATCGCCGTACTGCTTGACCCAGGCCGTGACGCGGCTCGGCCCGGCATTGTAGGCGGCGAACGTCATGATGAAGGAGCCGCCATAGCTCTCACGCAACTGGCCGAGGAAGGCAGCGCCGAGCTGGGCGTTGTAGGCCGGGTCGGACGTGAGCCGATCCTGCGAGAAGGCGACGCCGACCGACTTCGCCATGGCTTTCGCGGTCGCCGGCATGAGCTGGAGCAGGCCGCGCGCTCCGGCGCTGCTGACGGCCTTGGGATTGAACGAACTCTCCTGCCGCGCGATCGCATAGACGATCGGCTTCTCGACCGCGCCGGTCTTGGCGACCGACGGGATTGCCGAGATCGGGAAGGCGGAGGAATGGACTGCCAGGTTCCGGTAGGACGCCTGCTTGCCGAGTTGGAGGGCGAACTGGTGCCCGCCTTCTTCCTCCGCCATCTCGCACAGGAGCGCGATATCGGCAGGATCGGTCAGCCGGTCGGCCAGAACCCGGAGGAAGATGCTGTTCCGATCGCCGCGGTTTAGCGCGTCGAGCTTGTTGATGACCTGCACCAGTTCGTGGCTCTCGAACCGCTTCTTCGCGGCGGCATCGATCCGCGGCGGCGGCGCAATCGGCAGTTCCTTCACCCCGAGGCGCGACAGCGCGATCTGGCCATAAAAGGTCGTCGGGAAGCGTCCGGCGTTCTTGTAATGTGCGACCGCGGCGTTCCTGTCTCCGGCCCGCTCGGCGGCGCGGCCGAGCCAATACTCGGCGCGCGACTGGCTAAGCGGCATCTGCGACACGCGCTCGATCTCGAGGAAGTGCTTTCTGGCGGTATTGGGGTCGCCGAGGAACTCGAGCGCATACCAGCCGGCATGGAACTCGGCCTCGGCGATGTCGGCGCTGGTTTCCGCGGAGTGCGTCGACGCGAGCTTGTAGGCGGTCTTCGCATCGCCCTTGTCGAGAAGCGCGCGGGAAACGATCCGTCGTTCGACCCAGAACGCGTCGCCGTCGACGATCGCGGGGTCGCGAGGCGCCGCCAAAAGGACCGCCGCGGCTTCCTCCATCTTGTCCTGGTCGCGGAGGTAGCGCACGCGAGCATAATGGTAGAGGGGATCGTTGCGCTTGGCGGCGGGAACTGCGTTCAACGCGGCCGATGCGCCCTTCTCGGCGTCGACGGCCACCACGGCCGCGGCGAGGGCGATCTCGTTGGCGTTGAGGTACTTGGCATTGCGCGTTGCCGCGGCGTGCTGCTCTTCGTAGAGCAGACGGTCGAGCCTGGCCTTGTAGTCGGCGGCGGGTATGAGCTTGCCGAACTCCTTGCGGATTCGCGCTTCCGCCTCGGCCTCGAAGCGCTCGTTACGCCAATAGGCGCCCATGGTCGCCGCCGCATCCTTCGGGCGGCCGACGTCCTGGTAGGCGCGGGTGAGAAGCATGGCGCCGCTCTCCGTGACGGGCTTCCGTCCGCCCATCATGCGAATGACTGTCGCCGAGTTTGGCTTCTCGCGGACGAGCGCCTGCTCGAAGCGGGTCTGCAGCAGGACCTGTCCCGGCCAGTCCGCCAGCCGGCGCCAGATGTCGGCGATCACCTCGGACGATACGCTCGTATCGTCGCTGGTGGCGATCAGCCAGTGGACGATCTTGGCCTCGACCGGATCGGTGATCGCGTAGGAAGCCGCGGTCGCCGCGGCAAAGTTCCCTTCGTCGATGAACTTGATCGCGTAGCGGAGCCCGGCCGAATTGCCCTTGGACGTGGAAGGCACCGTCGGGGTTTGGGCCTTTGATGCAACCACCGTCTCGAGTTCGGTCGGCGGTTCGGAGTCGCCGGTCTTGACGGCGCCGTGGGCGTCGTCGATCCGGTCGACGAGCAGTTCCGCGATCGGATCGCTGTAGGACATCAGCGCCCCGGTGGTGTGGACGCGCTGCGGATTGAGCCGCGGCAGCGGGATGTCGGTCAGCGCGTCGAACGGTGCTTCCTCGGCTGGCGCGGAGCTGACGACAGCGGCAGCGGCGAAGGTCGCGGCCGCAACGGAGAGCATCCACCGGTACCGAACAGTTCGGGGCGCCTTTGGCGAATCGGCTTTGGGCGTCTTCAACTCCATCCGTCTCTCTCCGGTCGGCACAGAATCAGGAACCGGTCCGCACGGTCCCGCGCCGACCATATTCTGCCATAGTGAACGAACACTTGACGACCCCCGAGGCGGTTGTCTGCCTTGCCGGTCGAAGCGACCCGGCATAAGGTCGCCGGCAAAGAGGAAAACGCCGAAATTCCGGCAAGGATGTGGCCTGATGTTTACAGGATCGATTACCGCGCTCGTGACCCCGATGCGAGACGGCGCCGTCGACGAGGGCGGTTTCCGTGACCATGTCGAGTGGCAGATCGCCGAAGGCACCCACGGCCTGGTGCCGGTGGGCACCACCGGCGAGAGCCCGACGCTGAGCCACGACGAGCACAAGCGGGTGGTGGAGATCTGCATCGAGGCCGCAAAGGGCCGCGTTCCGGTGATCGCGGGGGCGGGATCGAACAACACCCGCGAGGCCATCGACCTCGCGCGATTCGCCGAAAAGGCCGGCGCGGACGCGGTGCTGGTGGTGACGCCCTATTACAACAAGCCCAACCAGGAGGGGCTCTACCAGCACTACAAGGCGATCAATGACGCGATCGGCATCCCGATCATCATCTACAACATCCCGCCGCGTTCGGTCATCGACATGTCGGTCGAGACCATGGCGCGGCTGTTCGAATTGAAGAACATCACCGGGGTGAAGGACGCCACCGGCAAGGTCGAGCGGGTGAGCATGCAGCGCCACGCCATGGGCCCCGAGTTCAACCAGCTTTCGGGTGAGGACGCGACGGCGATGGCGTTCAACGCTCATGGCGGGCAGGGGTGCATTTCCGTGACCTCCAATGTCGCGCCGAAGCTCCTGTCGGAGTTCCAGGAAGCGTGCCTCGCCGGCGACTACAAGCGCGCACTCACCTACCAGGACCGGCTCATGCCGCTCCATCAGGCCCTCTTCATCGAGCCGAACCCGACCGGGGTGAAGTACGCGCTCTCGGTCCTCGGGCGGATCAGCGACGACGTGCGGCTGCCGCTGGTCAAGGTGTCCGAGCCGACACGGAACGCCATCCGCTCGGCAATGGTGCATGCGGGATTGATCAACTGAACCGCTGATGGCCCAGAAAAAGGACAAACCAGCGCCGAAGGTCGCGGCGGCGAACCGACGTGCGCGCTTCAACTACGAGATCGGCCAGACCTTCGAGGCCGGCATCGTGCTTGCCGGCACGGAGGTCAAGTCGCTCCGCGCCGGGCAGAGCAACATCGCCGACTCCTACGCGAGCGAGAAGGGCGGGGAGATGTGGCTCTACAACGCCTATATCCCCGAATATCTCCAGGCGAACCGCTTCAACCACGAGACCCGCCGGCCGCGGAAGCTCCTTCTCCACAAGCGTGAGATCGGGCGGCTGGCGAATGCCGTGCAGCGCGAGGGCATGACGGTGGTGGCGCTCCGCATCTATTTCAACGACCAGGGGCGGGCAAAGGTCGAACTGGCGCTGGCCAAGGGCAAGAAGCTTCACGACAAGCGCGACAGCGAGAAGAAGCGCGATTGGGATCGGGAGAAGGGGCGGTTGCTCCGGGACAAGGGGTAGGGGAATGGCCAAGTCACAGAATTTCCTCTCGACGCTGGTCGGCTCGTTCTCGCAAGGCGCAGCCGACAATCCGACGGTGGCCATGGAGGAGGCGGCATTCCGCCACCACGGCATGGACGTCCGCTACATCAACTGCGAAGTCGCTCCGGCGGATCTTGGCGATGCCGTGCGTGGCGCGCGCGCCATGGGCTGGGTCGGCTTCAACTGTTCCATGCCGCACAAGGTGGCGGTGATCGAGCATCTCGACGGTCTCGGCGAATCCGCGCGGATCATGGGCGCGGTCAACTGCGCGGTCCGCCAGGGCGACAAGTTCATCGGCGAGAACACCGACGGCAAGGGCTTCCTCAAGTCGCTGATGGACGTCGTCGACCCCGCCGGCAAGCGGGTCGTGATGTTCGGCGCGGGCGGCGCTGCGCGGGCGATTGCGGTCGAACTGGCGCTTGCGGGCGCCTCGGCGATCACCATCGTCAACCGAGGCCGGGACCGCGGTCAGTCGCTGGTCGATCTGCTCAACCGGGAGACAAAGGCGAAAGCCGAGCTGACGGTCTGGGAGGGCGACTACAAGGTGCCGGAGGGGACCGACATCGTCGTCAATGCGACCTCGATCGGGCTCTTCCCCGATCTCGATGCCCGGCTCGCGCTTGACGTCGCAACGCTTCGCCCCGGAATGGTGGTCGCCGACGTCATTGCCAACCCGCCCAAGCCGCGCCTCATCCGCGACGCCGAAGCGCTGGGGTGCAAGGCGGTCAGCGGCCGCGGCATGCTGGTCAATCAGGGCGTGATCGGCATCAAGTACTGGACCGGCGTCGATGTCGATCCCGGCGTGATGCAGGACGAACTCGCCCGCATCTTCGACGCCTGATCACGCATCGAGCCGGCGGCGGACCTCGGCGAAGACCGACCGGAACATATCCGGGGTGAGCACGCCCGTGTTCGTATTGTAGCGGGAGCAATGGTAACTGTCGTGGAGCGTGAGATCGGTGTGGTCTGACGCCACGGTGTGCACCGCGCCGTGACCGAACGGTACCATCTTCTGCCTGAGCCCGAGCGCGGCCACGGTCGAATCATGGGCGATGCGGCCCAGGGCGACGATCGCACTGAGCCGCGGCATTCCGGCGATCGTCGCGGACAGGAACTGCCGGCAGGTCCTGATCTCGCCCGGGAGCGGCTTGTTCTCGGGTGGGACGCATCGAACCGCATTGGTGATGGCGGCGTCGACCAGCGTCAGGCCGTCGTGGGGGCTCGCGGCGTAGGAGCCGGCGGCGAAGCCGTACTCGATCAGGGTGCGGTAGAGGAGATCGCCGGCGAAATCGCCCGTGAACGGCCGGCCCGTGCGATTGGCGCCGCGGAGCCCCGGAGCCAGCCCGACGATGAGCAGGCGGCTGTCCCTGTCGCCGAAAGTCGGCACGGGCGCGTTGTGCCACGAGGGCTCGGCAATGCGCCAGGTCTCACGGAAGGCGACGAGCCGGGGGCAGAGGGGGCAGTCGCGCCCCGGCTCGGAGGCCAAATCCATGGCTATGGCCGCAAGTCCCGCTCAGATCGCCTCGTCGTCCTCGAATTCGTCGGCGAATGTGGTCGATTGCACGCGCTCGGCCTGGCGTTGGGCGCGTTCGGACGGATCGCGACCGACCTGCGCGCGCATGGTCGCGAGGTCAACGAAATGGTCGGCCTGGCGGCGCAATTCGTCGGCGATCATCGGCGGCTGGGTGGTGAGGGTGGAGATGACGCTGACCTTCTTGCCCTTGCGCTGGAGCGCTTCGACCAGGGAGCGGAAGTCGCCGTCGCCTGAGAACAGCACGAAATGGTCGATCGCCTCGGACATCTCCATGGCGTGGACCGCCAGTTCGATGTCCATGTTGCCCTTGATCTTCCGGCGACCGGTCGAGTCGACGAACTCCTTGGTCGGCTTGGTGACGACCGTGTAGCCGTTATAGTCGAGCCAATCGATCAGCGGGCGGATCGAGGAATACTCCTGATCGTCGGCCAGCGCCGTGTAATAGTAGGCTCGTAGCAGGTAGCCCTTGTTTTGGAACTCCTGGAGGAGTCGCTTGTAATCGATATCAAATCCGAGTGACTTCGCTGTTGCGTAAAGATTGGCACCGTCTATGAACAGGGCAATTTTCTCGCGTTCGTCAAACATCGCTTTGTTTCCATTTGGTTGAGGGCCAAGCCCACTACAAAATACAGTCGGCGGGATTTGACCGCCCGCACAATTTTCCAAGCCTTCTTATTGCCGCGTCCGGAAATACCGGGTCAGGATGCTGGTACCATCAAAACGCGCTTCGCCGATGCGAACTGGGCAATTCCCCATGCATATAGCGATGCGTCTCGCGTGGTCCAGACCCAATGGCCAAAGGATTCTTGCTATTCGCGCCTCGACGGCTTATCTCAGCCGCAGAAACCCCCCGAAGATTCCGCTGGAGACCGACAGAGATGGCCCGCGTCACGGTTGAAGACTGCATCGACAAGGTCGAGAATCGATTCGAGCTTGTGCTGCTCGCGAGCCACCGCGCCCGCATGATCTCGAGCGGCGCGCCGCTCACCGTCGACAGGGACAACGACAAGAATCCTGTCGTGGCGCTTCGGGAGATCGCCGACGAGACCGTGGCGCCGGGGGATCTTCGCGAGGAACTGATCCACTCTCTGCAGAAATATGTCGAGGTGGACGAGCCCGAGGCGGAAGCGGTGCCCATGATTGCGTCGCCGAAGACCGCGGGCAACGAGGATGGCGACGTGGCCTTCGACCGGATGTCGGAGGAGGAACTGCTTCGTGGCCTCGAGAGCATGGTTCCGCCGGACAAGACCGAGGACTTCTGACGGTCCGGGGGGCGTTACGCTTACTCCTGAGCCGTTTTGGAACGGTGATGCTGAACTGGAGCCAATGTTCCGCCGTGGAGCGCGACCCCACCCGGGTCAGCGGAGACTGGGTCTTCAAGGGGACCCGGGTGCCCGTGCGCGCCTTTTTCGAGAACATCGAGGATGGGGCTCGGCTCGACGATTTCCTCTCGTGGTTTCCGGGGGTGACGCGTCAGCAGGTTGACGATGTCATCCGGCATGCGGAATTGAGTCTGACGGTGGCGTGACCGAAGGAGTGCAATTCCTTCGATGCGCATTCTGTTCGATCAAAGGCACGCCGGTCCCGCTTCGAGGCCAACTGCGTGATCATGCGGTGGTGACGGCTTACGAAGCCGGGTGGGCCACATTGTCGAACGGCGCACTCCTCACCGCCGCCGAGGAACAATTCGATCTGCTGATCACCACCGACAAGAACCTCCGATACCAGCAGACGGTGGTTGGCGTCGGATTGCCATCCTCGTGCTGCCGACGACGAGTTGGCCGCGAATCCGATCCCATGCACATCTGATCGTCGAAGCGGTGAGCGAGATGAAGCCGGGTCGGCTGCTCGAGCTCGGCGCATTCGAGGATTGATCATTGAGTCACAAATAGCCTGTAAACCTTCCCGCTATTATATACGGTTCAAAGGGTTCCGGCCGATCAGGCGGCCGGAGCGTTGATTTGGACCGCCGCGCCATGATGCGCCAGTACGAGCTTGTCGAGCGGGTAACGCGCTACAATCCGAACGCGGATGAGGGCCTCCTAAACAAAGCTTACGTCTACGCCATGCAGAAGCATGGCGCGCAGCGGCGCGCCAATGGCGATCCCTATTTCTCGCATCCGCTCGAAGTGGCGGGAATCCTCACCGACCTCAAGCTCGACGACGCGACCATCGCCGCGGCGCTCCTCCACGATACGATCGAAGATACCGACGCCACCCGCTCCGAGATCGACGCCACCTTCGGGGAGGATATCGGCCGGCTGGTCGAGGGACTGACCAAGATCCAGAAGCTGGATCTGGTCTCGAAGAAGGCGGCGCAGGCGGAGAACCTCCGGAAGCTTCTCCTTGCCATCTCCGAGGACGTCCGCGTGCTCCTCGTCAAGCTCGCCGACCGGCTGCACAACATGCGCACCCTCGAGTTCATGCCCGAGGAATCCCGCAAGCGGAATGCCGAGGAAACGCTCGAGATCTACGCGCCGCTCGCCGGGCGCATGGGCATGCACGACATGCGCGAGGAACTCGAGGAACTGGCCTTTCGCGTGGTCAATCCCGAGGCGCACTCGACCATCAGCGAACGCCTTTCCGAGCAGCGTGACCGCAACAAGAGCCTGATTGCGCGGATCGAGAAGGAACTCGCCGAGGGTCTTGCCACCAATGGCGTCAAGGCGCGGGTGTCCGGCCGCGAGAAGCGAGCCTATTCGATCTTCCGCAAGATGGAACGGAAGGCCGTCAGCTTCGAACAGCTCTCGGACATTATCGGTTTCCGCGTGATCGTTGAGACCGTGCCGGAATGCTATGCGGCGCTGGGGGTGGTCCACAGCACCTGGCCCGCGGTGCCGGGGCGCTTCAAGGACTACATCTCGACCCCGAAGCAGAACGACTATCGCTCGATCCACACCACCGTGATCGGTCCCGGCCAGCAGCGCGTGGAGCTTCAGATCCGCACCGCACAGATGGAACGCATCGCCGAGTACGGCATTGCCGCGCATGCACTCTACAAGGACGGTGTCGCGGCGAAACCCAGGGCCAATGGAGGCGGCAACGGCAGAGCGTCGCCGGGGGCGAGCGACGAGATCCACGCTTATGAATGGCTCCGCCGCACCATCGAACTGTTGGCCGAGGGCGACACGCCGGAGGAGTTCCTCGAGCACACCAAGCTGGAGCTTTTCCAGGACCAGGTCTTCTGCTTCACGCCGAAGGGGCGGTTGATCGCTTTGCCGCGGGGGGCGACGCCGATCGACTTCGCCTATGCCGTCCACACCGACATCGGCGACACCTGCGTCGGCGCGAAGATCAACGGTCGCACGATGCCGCTGATGACCGATCTCAACAATGGCGATGAGGTCGAAGTCATCCGTTCCAAGGCGCAGGTGCCGTCGTCGGCCTGGGAGTCCATGGTGGTTACCGGCAAGGCTCGCTCCGCGATCCGGCGCGCCACCCGGGCTGCCGTGCGCCGTCAGTATGCCGGGCTCGGGCGGCGCATCCTCGAACGCGCCTTCGAGCGGGCGCGGCGGCCGTTCAACGAGCAGATGCTGGTCTCGGTGCTGCCGCGGCTTGCTCAAAGCAATGTCGAGGACACGCTCGCGGCGGTCGGGCGAGGCGAGATCCCCTCGCTCAATGTGGTCAAGGCGGTCTATCCCGACCACAAGGAGGAGCGGGCGTCGCGGCGCGTCAAGCGGAACGAGGAGGGCTGGTTCGGGCTCCGCCGCGCCGGCCTCAGGTTCCGCGTCCCGGGTTTTTCCCGCAAGACCGAGCCGGAACGCGAGGGAGCGGAGCGCACCATCCCGATCCGCGGCCTCACCGGCGACGTCCCGGTCCGTTTTGCCGAAGGCGGCGCGTTGCCGGGAGAGCGCATCGTGGGCATTGCCAGTCCCGGAGAAGGCGTCACGATCTATCCGATCGGCGCACAGGCCCTGAAGGCGTTCGACGACCAGCCAGAGCGTTGGCTCGACGTGCGTTGGGATGTCGAGGAGGTGAAGAACGAACGGTTCCCGGCGCGGATAGAGGTGACGGCGTTGAACGAGCCGGGTACGCTCGCCCAGATCGCCCAGGTGATCGCCGACAGCGGGGCGAACATCTCCAATCTCAGGATCACCAAGGCGGCTCCTGACTTCTCGGTCATGGTCATCGATGTCGAGGTTTTTGACGTGAAGCACCTGACGCGACTGATTACCCAACTCCGGGCCAAGCCGGTGGTAAGTTCGGCGGCGCGCGCCAATGCCTGAAGCCGTCATGCCCGAAGCCGAGGTAATCGCCACGTTCCGCGAAGCGGATGCGATCCTGGAGGGCCATTTCATTCTGACCTCCGGTCTCAGGAGCCCCGTCTTCCTGCAGAAGGCGCGCGTGTTCATGTATCCGGACAAGACCGAACGGCTATGCCGGGGACTGGCCGCGAAGGTGCGGGCCGCCGGGCTCGGCCCGATCGACTTCGTGATCTCGCCGGCGGTCGGCGGCATCGTTCCCGGCTATGAGACGGCGCGGCAGCTGGGCGTCAGGGCCATGTGGGTCGAGCGTGAAGAGGGGGTCTTCCGCCTTCGCCGCTTCGAAATGCCTGAAGGGGCCCGTGTGCTCATCGTCGAGGACATCGTGACCACCGGCCTGTCGATCCGTGAAACCGTCGAGGCATTGCGGAATCTCGGTGCGGAGGTGGTGGCTGCGGCTTGCCTGATCGACCGTTCGGCAGGGGAGGCCGATGTCGGCGTCCCCTTGATTGCGCTCTGCAACTACAAGGTTCCGGCCTACGCGCCCGACCAGATCCCTCCGGAATTGGCGGCGATTCCGCCCGTCAAGCCTGGCAGTCGCGGCCTCGCCTGAGCGTCGGCCGATGTTGTTCCGCCGCCGCCATCCGCTTAGGAAGAAGGACCGTCTCAAGTATTTCGTCTGGCCGCCGGGCGGCTGGTTGCGGTCGTTCCGCTATCTCGGCAAGCGCATCCTTCGCCTGGGCGATTCGCCGCACGCGATCGCCGCCGGCTTCGCCTGTGGTGTGCTCGTTTCGTGGACGCCCTTCGTCGGGTTCCACTTCCTGATGAGCGCGTTCATCGCCTACGTGATCGGCGGCAACCTCGTGGCGTCGGCAATCGGCACGGCGGTCGGCAATCCGTTGACTTTCCCGGTGATGTGGTGGCTTTCCTACGAAACCGGGATCAGGATGCTTGGCGGTGCGCCAGGCGATGCGGCACTGTTGCCTGATGTCGACGAGCCTCCCGCCTGGGCGGAGATGCTTCCGATTCTGAAGCCCATGCTGATCGGCGCGGTTCCGCTCGGTCTCGCGTCGGGACTGATCTCGTATTTGATCGTGAGGCAAGTCGTCAGGATGTATCATCAGGCGCGGCGTCGCCGCATTGTCGTGAGCCGGCCGAGAGCCGGCGATCCGGAGGCGGGATGATCCGGGTGAGACAGGGCAAACCGGGATGATCATCGGCATCGGCAACGATCTCATCGACATAACCCGGGTCGAGAAGGTGCTCGAACGTCATGGCGAGCGCTTCACGCAGCGAGTCTTCACCCCGATCGAGATCAGGAAGTCGGAGCGGCGGCGCATGCGCGCTGCGTCCTACGCCAAGCGTTTCGCCGCGAAGGAGGCCTGCGCCAAGGCGCTCGGCACCGGGATGAGCGCCGGCGTCTTCTGGCGCGACATGGGCGTGGTCAACCTGCCGTCGGGCAAGCCGACCATGGCGTTGACCGGCGGCGCGGAGAAACGGCTCCGGTCGCTGCTTCCAGCGGGTCACAAGGCTGTGATCCACGTCACCATCACCGATGAGTTTCCGCTGGCCCAAGCCTTTGTGATCATTGAGGCCGTGCCGGATGCAGCGCCGTAAATCGGCCGGGTTTCGGCCGCACGGCGTTGCCTTGGGCCCCCAAATGCCGGTATGACCGTTCGCGGTTTCTTGGACCGCGCTTTCCAACTTCCCCGATCGAGACAGAGACGATGAGCGTGGCGAGCAGCGAAAAAACCCGTGAGAAGAAGGGCAGCGGCATTGGCGAGACCGTCAAGATCGTCATCCAGGCCCTCCTGCTGGCGCTCATTGTGCGGACCCTCCTGTTCCAGCCGTTCAACATTCCGTCCGGCTCGATGAAGTCGACGCTGCTCGTGGGCGATTACCTGTTCGTCTCGAAATATGCCTATGGCTACAGCCGCTATTCGTTTCCGTTCGGTCCGGACATCTTTTCGGGCCGCATCTGGGCGGCCGAGCCGGAGCGCGGCGACGTCGTCGTGTTCAAGCTGCCTCGGGACAATTCGACCGACTACATCAAGCGGGTGATCGGGCTTCCCGGCGACGAGATCCAGATGATCCACAGCGTTCTCCACATCAACGGCAAGCCGGTCGAGCGCGAGAAGGTCGACGACTGGAGCGACGATGACGGGATCCGCTATGGCCGATATCGCGAGACGCTGCCGAACGGGATTTCGTACCTGACGCTCGACCGCGACGTCGACGGCCCGGAGGACAATACCCAGGTCTACGAAGTGCCCGAAGGCCATTTCTTCATGATGGGCGACAACCGGGACAACTCGACCGACAGCCGCGTCCTCTCGGCGGTCGGCTACGTGCCGTTCGAGAACCTGGTCGGGCGCGCCGAGGTGATCTTCTTCTCGGTCGAGGAAGGCAACGCGGCCTGGCAGTTCTGGAAGTGGCCCTGGACGGTCCGGTGGGACCGGATGTTCTCGACGGTCGAATGAAGAAGAGCGGCAGCGCCGCGATCGAGGCGCTCGAAGCGCGCCTCGGCCATCAATTTGCCGACCGCAAACTGCTCGAAACCGCACTGACCCATGCCAGTGCCGCAAGCGGCGGCCGGGCCAGCTACCAGAGGCTCGAGTTTCTCGGCGACCGGGTGCTCGGTCTCGCCGTCTCCGAGATGCTGATCGAGGCGTTTCCCAAGGCCGCCGAGGGCGAACTGGCGCAGCGGCTGACGGCGCTGGTGCGGAACGAAAGCTGCGCCGACGTGGCGATGGCGCTCGATGTCGGGGCGGCGATCCGGCTCGGCCTCGGCGAAGCGCAGTCCGGCGGCCGGACGCGGGCGGCGATCCTCGGCGACGTCTGCGAGGCGCTGATCGGCGCGATCCATCTCGACGGCGGGATCGATGCCGCGCGGCGGTTCGTGCGGACGAACTGGAAGGCGCGCATGCAGGCCTGGAGGGGCTCGATGCGCGACGCCAAGACCACGCTCCAGGAGTGGGCGCAAGGCAAGGGGATCGGAACGCCGGCCTATGCCATCGTCGGCAAGCACGGCCCGGATCACGCCCCGCTCTTCGACATCGAGGTGACGATCGGTTCGCTTTCGCCCCAGCGCGGCGAAGGCAAGACGCGGCGGGACGCGGAGCAACTCGCGGCCGCCGCGGTCCTGGTGCGGGAAGGTGTCTGGAAAGGGATTTCGGATGGCGGATGAAGCGACGCGCTGCGGCTTCGTGGCGATCATCGGCGCCACCAATGCCGGCAAGTCGACCCTGGTCAACCGGCTGGTGGGAACCAAGGTCACCATCGTCAGCCGCAAGGTGCAGACGACGCGCTCGCTCGTCCGCGGCATCGCGATGGTGGGCGAGGCCCAGGTGATCTTCGTCGACACGCCGGGCATCTTCGCGCCGAAGCGGCGGCTCGACCGCGCCATGGTGGAGACCGCCTGGGGCGGTGCGCGCGATGCCGACATCGTCGCGCTGATGATCGACGCCTCGAACGGGCTCGTGCCGGAGGTGAAGGGGCTGCTCGAACGGCTCAGGGAAATCGGCCACCCGAAGATCCTCGTCCTCAACAAGGTCGACCTCGTCCGGCGCGACACGCTTCTGGCGCAGGCCGACGAGGCCAACAAGGCGGTGCCGTTCGAGCGCACGTTCATGATCTCCGCCGCCAATGGCGACGGAACGGACGATCTCATGGCCTATCTCGCCGCGCAGGTGCCGCCGGGACCGTGGCTCTATCCGGCGGACGAGGTGAGCGATATCCCGCTCCGCCAGCTCGCCGCCGAGATCACGCGGGAAAAGCTCTTCGACCGGCTGCACCAGGAACTGCCCTACGAGGCCACGGTCGAGACCGACCAGTGGACCGAGCAGAAGGACGGCTCGGTCAGGATCGAGCAGACGATCTTCGTCGCCCGCGACAGCCAGAAGAAGATCGTGATCGGCGCGGGCGGCCAGGCGATCAAGGCCATCTCGATGGCGGCGCGGACCGAGATCGCCGAGATCGCCGAGCGCCCCGTGCACCTCTTCCTCTTCGTCAAGGTGCGGGAGAACTGGGCAGACGATCCCGAGCGCTACCGGGCGATGGGAATCGAATTTCCGCGCAGGTAGAATGCGCCATGGACTGGAGCGACGAGGGAATCATCATCGGCACGCGCCGGCACGGCGAGTCGAGCCTGATCGTCGAATTGATGACCCCCGGCCACGGGCGGCACCTCGGCCTCGTCCGGGGCGGGCGATCGCGGAGCCAGCGGCCGGTGCTCCAGGCCGGCAATTCCGTGCAGGTGACATGGCGGGCGCGGCTCGACGAGCATCTCGGCAACTATGCGCTGGAGCCGGCGATCTTTCGCGCGGCGAAGCTGATGGAGACGCCAGCAGGGCTCTATGGACTGCAGGCGTTGGCCGGCCTCGTGCGGCTCCTGCCCGAGCGCGACCCGCACCCGCAGATCTATGCGACGCTGGTCGCGCTGGTCGACATCCTCGACGATCCCGTGCTCGCCGGCGCGCTGATCGTCCGGTTCGAGCTCCGGATGCTCGAGGAGTTGGGCTTCGGCCTCGATCTCGAGCGCTGCGCCGCGACCGGGACCAATGACGACCTCGCCTATGTCTCGCCGAAGAGCGGGCGGGCGGTCAGCCGCTCGGCGGGCGACCCCTACCGGAGCAAGATGCTCAGGCTGCCCGAGTTCCTGCTGGCCCTGCCGGGCGCGCGGCCGGGCGGCGACGACCTCATCGCCGCGTTCCAGCTCACCGGCTTCTTCTTCGCCCGCCACGTCTACGAGCCGCGCGGCCTGCCGCCCCCGGAGGCGCGGGAGCGCTTCGTCGCGCTGCTCGCCCGGCAGGTGTTGCCGGCAGCGGTCCTTTAGCCGCGCGCCGGTTCGGTCGGGGGCACCGCCGGGATTTCGGCGCGCGGCAGAGCATCCCCATGCTGCATTCGATGGAGGGCGCCGAGCTCCTCCTCCATGCGCGCCAGGTTCTGGAACAGTCTGCCGGTGGTGAGCCGCAGGAAACAGAAGCCGAATTCCGGGTTTTGGAAGTAGAGCTGCCGGAGATCCTGGTAGCTGATCGCGAGCACGTCGCCATCGGCGGTGCATTCGAGCGTCTGGGTGCGGAGGTTGCCCGGGGCGATGAAACCGAGCTCGCCGACCATCTGCCCGGACGGAACATCGACCCCAAGCTCGGCAAGACGGAAACGGCCGGTGAGCGGAATGAACACCTCGTCGGCCACCTCCCCGCGCCGGAAGAGAATATCCCCGACCTTGTGACGCCGCCGCGCCATGAATGGTTGCAGCCACTCGGTCTGCATGTCGCCGGAGGCCGCGCTCCTGATGCTCTTCACGAGATGGAGCATTTGGCGCAGGCGCCAGGCGTTGAGCGGCAGGAGGATGCCGTGGAGGATCAGGATGGGGTAGACGCCGGCCGTCGCGCCGTAGACGATGAAGACGCCGTTGCTGATGATCGCCAGGATCCGGAGCGGGATCATGGTCCGCATCGAATAGGCGGCGATGTTGAACACCGTCGCCAGATACCCGAGAATCTCGGGAATGCTCATGCCCACCCCCAGTGACGCCCCTGACAGGCGGGGGCGGGGCACGCTTCTATGACGATAACCTGACAGTTTGACGACATTTGGCGC
>JALHRF010000096.1 GCA_022841545.1 Bauldia sp.
CCCCATGGCGGCATCGCCATCACCCATTCGGTGCGCTGGCAGCTGACCAAGGCCTTGTCGAGCCAGTTCGGCCGCACCGAATGGATCGAGATGAAGGGCAAGGACGACGAGCTCTTCGAGGTGTGGGTGTGGACCGGCGCGGAAGCCGATCCCATGGCGCCGATGAAGACCGGCCTCGGCCACCGGAGGCGCGGCGAGACACCGCCGCCGATGCCGCTCCGCGAGCAGCCGCGGGCCGAGCGCACGGCCGCTCCCGACAACGGGCGGCCGTCGATCGTGGTGCTCCCCTTCGACAACCTGTCGGACGACCCGTCGGCAGGCTCGATTTCCGACGGCATCGTCGAGGAGATCACCGCGACGCTGTCCCGGGTCCGCGACTTCACGGTCATCGCGCGGAATTCGGCCTATGCCTACAAGGGCCGCAACGTCGATGTCCGCGAGATCGCACGCGATCTCGCGGTGCGCTACGTGCTCGAGGGAAGCCTCCGCAAGGTCGGCGACCGGGTACGGGTCACCGCCCAGCTGATCGATGCGGCGACCGGGGCCCATCTCTGGGCCGACCGCTATGACGGCGTGGTCGAGAACCTTTTCGACTTCGAGGACGAGATCGCCTCGCGCGTCGCCGGCGCGCTCCGCCCCTCGATCTGGGATGCGGAGATCGCGCTCGCGCGTCGAAAGCGCCCCGAGAACATGGCGGCCTACGACCTCGTGCTTCGCGCCCTGCCCCACCTCTGGGCGCACCGACGCGAGGACAATGCCGAGGCGATCCGCCTCCTCGACCAGGCGATGGCGCTCGACGCGGCCTACGCCCGGGCCCCCGCGATCGCCGCCTGGGCGCGCGCCCAGCACGTGGTCTATAACTGGACGGACGACATCGAGACGGTGCGCGCCGAGGGCGAGCGGCTGATCGCCGTGGCCGCGCCCGCGGTAGGCGACGATCCGACGGCGCTCTGCGCGCTCTCGACCGCGACCATGCTCCTTTTCGGCGATCTCGACCGGGCCAGCCACTACGTGGAGCGGGCGCTGGCGCTCGATCCCAACAATGCCTGGGCCTGGACCCGGCACGGCTTCCTGCTCGCCTATCGCGGCAACCCGGAAGAGGCGCTGCGGAGCTTCGAGAAGGCGCTGACTTTGAGCCCGCTCGATCCTTTCAGCTTCAATGGCTTCATCGGCATGGGCTTCGCGAAGTTCGCCGCCGGCTATCCGGCGGAGGCCATCCAGTGGGCGCAGCGGGCGATCCGCGAGAAGGTGGGCATGACCTGGGCCTATCGCGACCTCGCCGCCTTCAACGGCGCCGCAGGCAACGTTCCGGCCGCGCAGGAGGCGCTGGCCAAGTTCGTGACGGCGCGCCCCGACGTGACGATCTCGATGCTTCGCGACGCCCTCAAGTTCATCGAGCCGAAGACGCTCGACCGCTACCTCGACGGACTGAGGGCGGCAGGGCTCAGGGAGGCGTAGGCGCACTGGCTGACGGCGATCAGCCATCCGCACCATTCATGAAATCGGCGACTTGCGCCCCCGCCGCTACAGATTCCGCAGAACCGGCGCCGCCTTCTGGCCCAGCACCCGCCAGGTGCCGGCAAGGCCGAAGACCAGCGTCAGCGCCAGCGCCGCCAGCGCCGCCCCCAGCGCCGGGCCGGGCAGGAAGGCGAAGGGCACGTCCATGATCGAACCGAGCACGAACCAGGCGGCGACCGAGCCGGCGATCAGGCCGAAGAGGGCGGTCGCCGCACCGAGCAGCAGGAACTCGAGCGAGAAGGCGGCGATCAGCCGGCCGCGTGTAGCTCCCAGCGTCTTGAGGATCACCGCGTCCTCGGTCCGCCGCCGCCGGCCGGCGGCAAAGGCGCCGCCGAGCACCAGCATCGAGGCGGCGAGCGTGATGGCGGAGGCGCCGCGCACCGCCCAGCCGATCTGCTCGACGATGCCGTTGGCGGTCTCGATCGCTTCCTTGACCCGGATCACGGTGACGGCCGGAAAGGCGGCGACAACCGCCTTGAGGAAGGCGAGTTCCTCCTCCGTTGTGCCGCCGTCGGGCCAGGCGAGGGTGGCGAGACTGGTGAAGGGCGCGCCGCGGAAGGCGTCCGGGGTGAAGACCATCACCGAGTTGATCGACAGCGACTGCCAGTTGATGGTCCGAAGGCTCGCGATCCTCGCGCTGACGTCGCGGCCGAGCACATTGACCGTCACGGTATCGCCCACGGCCAGCCCAAGCCCCACGGCGATCTCGTCGCCGAAGGACACCAGCGGCTCGCCTTCGTAGTCGGCCGGCCACCACTGGCCTGCGGTGATTTCGCTGTTCTCCGGCGGGGTCGCCGAATAGGTGATGCCGCGGTCGCCGCGGATCGCCCAGCGGAACTCCGGGTCGATCTCGGCCTCCTCGGCCGGGACGCCGTTGAGCTCGGTGATCCTGCCGCGGAGCATGGGCTGCATGTCCAGCGTCGCCTCCGGCGCAGCGCCGGCGACAAAGGCCTGGAGACCCGTCGCTTCGTCGCCCTGGATGTCGAGCATGAAGAAGCTCGGCGCGGTCGCGGGGATGGTGCCGAACAGCTCGCGGCGGAAATTGCCGTCGATCAGCACCAGCGCGACGAGGAGCGTCAGTCCGAGGCCTAGAGACAGCACCACCGCCGGGGTCAGCGCGCCGGGCCGGTGGATGTTGCCGACCGCGAGCCGGAACACGGTGGAGCGAACCCGCGGCGCGCGGCGCGCAAGCGCCGTCACGCCCATGGCGACGACGCGGAGCAGCAGGAACGCCCCGGCCGTCGCGCCGACGAAGACGGCGGCGATCCGCGGCTCGTAGGCGAGGCCGATGGCGAGGCCGGCAAGAGCGGCCAGCGCGACGGCGACGGCCAGGATATAGCCGAGCGGCGGGCGCTTGTGGCTCGGCGCGACCTGGTCGCGGAAGAGCGCGGTGGCGCTCACCTCGCGCGCCCGGCCGAGGGGGTAGAGGGCGAAGGCCAGTGCGGTGAGGAACCCGAACACGGCGGCGAGCGCCAGCTCGGCCGGGTAGAGGCCGGCGATGCTGACCGGGACGACGGCGGAAAGGAGCGAACCGGCGACGAACGGAATGATCGCACCGAGGACGAGGCCCATGGCGATGCCCAAGGCGGCGATCAGCATGATTTCGATCAGGTAGACCGCGACGGGAAAACTCGCCCGCGCGCCGAGGCATTTGAAGGTGGCGATGACCTCGCGCTTGCCGTCGAGGAAGCTCGAGACGGCATTGGCGACGCCGACCCCGCCCACCACCAGCGCGGTCAGGCCGATCAGGGTCAGGAACTGGGCAAAGCGCTCGATATTGTTCTCGAGGCCGGGCGCCGCGTCGGTCCGGGTCCGCACCCGCCACGCGCCGTCGGGGAAGGCCTTGCCCGCGGTCTCGCCGAGCGCATCGACGGCCGCGTCGGAGGGCGCTTCCGGAAGGAGCAGCCGGTAGCGCCACTCGACCAGGCTGCCGGGCTGGATCAGGCCGGTCGAGGCAAGCGCGGTCGACGCGATCATCAGGCGGGGGCCGAAGGAGAAGCCGTCGGACAGACGGTCGGGCTCGTTGGCGATGACGCCGCGGAGGATGAATTCGCCCTCGCCGAGCAGGAAGCGGTCGCCGACCGCAAGCCCGGCCCGGGTGAGCAGCTCGGCTTCGCCCAGCGCACCGGGCAGGCCGCCGTCCTCGGCGAGGAGTGCGGGCGCGTTGCCGCCGCCTTCCACCGCCACTGCGCCGACCAGCGGGTAGAGGCCGTCGACAGCCTTCAATTCGACCAGCGCCTGGCCTTCGCCGTCGGCGGTGCGGGCGATGGCGCGGAGCGTCGCCACCTCCGACACGGTGCCGCGTTCCTCGAGCCAGGTGCGCTCTTCCGGCGTCGCCTGACGCTGGAGCAGCGTCGCTGCGATGTCGCCGCCGAGAATGGTGCGGCCCTCGGCGGCGAGGCCCTGCGTCATGCCGCGGGCGACCGAGCCGACCCCGGCGATGGTCGCGACGCCGAGGACGATGCAGGCGAGGAAGATCCCAAAGCCGCGGAGGCCACCGCGCAACTCGCGGAGGGCGAAGCGGAAGGCAAGGGGAAGGGTCGCGGTCACGAGGCGGGCGTTTCGCGGTAGCGGTCGAGGATCGCCTTGACCGAGTCGTCGCTGGCGAACCGGCCGAGCCGGACATCCTCGGCGCTCTGCGCGAAGGCGGCCTCGTCTTCCTCGGTCAGAACGACCTCCTCCTCGACAACCCTTCCCGAATTGAGCCGCACGGAGCGGCTCGATCGCGACGCAAGCGCCGCGTCGTGAGTGACGAGCACCAGCGTCATGCCGCGCTCCGCATTGGCCTTGAACAGGAGGTCGGCGATCATCGTGCCGTTGCCGGCGTCGAGGTTGCCGCTCGGCTCGTCGGCAAGCAGGATCGCCGGGTTCGGCGACAGCGCCCGGGCGATCGCCACCCGCTGCTGCTCGCCGCCGGACAGCTCCGCCGGGTAGTGTTCCAGCCGGTCGCCCAGGCCGACAGCGTGGAGTTCGGCCTTGGCCCGCTCGAACGCGTCGGCGGCACCGGCGAGCTCCAGCGGCACCGCGACATTCTCCAGCGCGGTCATGCTCGGGATGAGGTGGAAGGACTGGAAGACGATGCCGATCGACGCGCCGCGGAGGCGGGCCAGCGCATCCTCGCCCAGTCCGGTGATGTCGGCACCGTTGATCCTGATCCGGCCTGACGTCGGCCGTTCCAGCCCGGCCAAAGCCATGAGCAGCGTCGACTTGCCGCTGCCCGAGGGCCCGACCAGGCTGAGGCTTTCGCCGGGGGCGATCTCAAGGTCGATGCCGCGGAGCACATGGACTGCGACCGCCCCCATGCCGAGCCGAATATGAAGATCTTCGCAGACGATGACTGGTCCGGCCACGCTTTCCGCCCCTATATGTCCAGCCTCGGAGCCCGAGGCGGCAAGAGCCTCAATATGGGGGAAACCCGTTGCCGATCCAGACCCTCGCCGTTTTCGCCATCGGCCTTCTTCTGGCTGCCGTCCCCGCTCGGGCCGAACCGGTGCGCATCGTCGCCCTCGGCGACAGCCTGACGGCGGGCTACGGCCTCGAACCGGCCGAGTCGTTCACAGTCCAGCTCGAAAAGGCGCTGAAAGCGCGCGGCCACGATATTGTGATCGTCAATGCCGGCGTCTCGGGCGACACCTCCAGCGACGGCGCCGCCCGGGTCGACTGGTCGATCGGCGAGGATGCCGACGCCGTGATCGTCGAACTCGGGGCCAACGACGCGCTCCGCGGCGTCGATCCCGCGATAACCCGCGATTCGCTTGACGGCCTGCTCGCCCGCCTTGGCGAACGCGGGCTTCCGGTGCTGCTTGCGGGGATGCTCGCCCCGCCCAATCTCGGCGCCGACTACGGCGCGAGGTTCAATCCGATCTACCCCGAACTCGCGGCGAAGCATGGCACGCTGTTCTATCCGTTCTTCCTGGACGGGGTCGCGGCGGAGGCCAGGCTCAATCAGCCCGACGGCATCCATCCCAATGCCGAGGGCGTCGCGATCATCGTCGAGCGAATCGTGCCCTCGGTCGAGGCGCTGATCGCCGCGGCGACGGCCGCCCGATAAGAGCATCCGTTCCGGTCACCGCTCCCGGACCGACATCATCCAGTTCAGGGTTTCCCGCCAATCGGTCATCCGGAGCGAACTGCCATGATAGCCGTCGCTGAACAGGACGAAACGGACGGGATAGCCGGGCGCTGCCGCCTTGAACTGCTTGAAGGCCGCGAGCTGGTCCTTGTGGCCCATCACGCGATCGCCGGCATTGTTGCTGATCTGGATCGCCGGCCGCCGATTCTCGGGCAGTGACGCGGCCTTGGCGAGGAGGGTCGCGTCGATCGCGGCATCGAAGAAGACAAGCCCGGCGATCCTTCCGGCCAGTTCCGCATCGTCGAGGAGCCGCGCACAGACCCGGCCGCCCCAGGAGGCGCAGCCGAGGAAAATCGGCGCGCCGGGGGACAGGGCCGAATAGTGCAGGAGCAGCGCCTTGACATCCGCAGCCCCGCGCCGGCCGAAATCGGCGAAGTCTGCGGAGATGTAGAGCCCGTCGTTCCGCATCATCAGGTTCTTGATGCGGTTGAAGTTCCCGCCGTGGATCCAGTCGCTGGCGCCCGCGGTGCGATCGGTCCCGCGGCCATGCAGGAACACGACGATCGCCTTCACCGGCCCGTCCGTGTCGCCGACCGCGACGTAGCGGATGCGGCGGCCATCGGCAACGAGGGTGAGGTCGGACTCGGCGGCCTTGGTGTCCAGCGAGACATACTTCGGGTCGACCTTCAATCGCTCCACCACGTCGCGCTGGATCAGGTCGCGGTCGCGGTCGTATTCGACCACCCGAAGATCGCCGCCATAGCCCGTCTCGAGAACCGCCTGGTAGGCGAAAAGCTCATCCTTGAACGGCGCCAGACGATAGGGCTCCGCCGCCGCCGATGCCGCGGCAAACTGAGCAGCCGCGACCAGGGTGAGGAACAGCTTGGCCGGCATCGCGCAGCCTCAGTCCGCTCCCGGAACGGCGGTGGGCACTGCGATCGTCACGTCCGCCGGAACCTCGGTCACGGCCGTCACTGCGCTCGCCTCGCCGAGCGGCGGCTTGCACATCTTGGGCGAGCCGTCCGGGGCCATCTTCGCGAGGTCGATGTGAAAGTGATTGTAGTGCATGATGTTGCTGGTTGGCCCCAGCGAGGTGGTGAAGATTGCACAGGCGCCGCCGAAAATCTGGCGAAGGAAGGCCTGCTCGTCGGGCTTGCCGTTCCAGCCCGACTGGACGATGACCTCGCGCCCGTTGGCGAGCTTGAATCCGGCGACGTCGAGGGCATTGCCGAAGGCGTGTTCGGACAGCTCGCGGCCGAAGTTGTTCCGGTTGCGGCAGGCATAGGCCGAGATCTGCTTGATCTCCACCACCTCCACCCCGAACCCGGCGCGCGCCGCCGGCTGGACGGAGTTGGCCATCCACGCCTCGAGCGCATCGGTGAAAGGGCAGTTGAGGGTGGGGTTGGGGCTGACCGCGACCGATCCATTCGCAATGGCGACGATCTGGAGCGGGAAGTCCATGCCGCAGGTGCCTTCCTCGGTGATCGCAGCGAGCGTGGTGATGGTCGCGGAAGGCGGACGCGCTGCGATGCAGGCGCTCTCCCTCTCCGACCGCCATCCGCCCCGGCCTTCGACCTCGGTGTACTGGTATTCGCCGACGCTGCATCCGGCGAGAAGGGCGCCAAATCCGGCGAGACGGAGCCGGGTGCGTGCCGCGGCCGACAGCACCGGCACGCCGCGCCGTGCTGGTTGGGACGGCGCCGCGCTGACGTCGTGACGGTTCCTGCGGAGGCGATGATGCGATGGACCGAGCAAAACCTGCCCTCGTTTCCCAGAGATCCAGTTCAAACCGGTCGCCAATCTAGCAGTAGTGCAGCCGATCAGAAACGCGTCAATTTCTTGTGAACCGGAACGGACACGCCGCCTTGATTACCGTCGACGTCCCGGCAGGGACTCGCATGAGCGGCGTCGACAGTGCATTGTAGGCCTGCAGCCGACGAACTCGGCGAGCATAACGACAGCGGAGCGGGTTTTTTCGTCGACCAGCCAGTCGACCGCAAGGTCAGCCGGACAAGGGAGGCTCGGCATGAAGGCAATCGCAATCCTCGCGCTTGGAGCGACGCTGTGCGGGGTCGCCCCGGCACTCGCCGACGTGCGGATCGCCCCCTACAAGGACGAGCTGTTCGAATATCCCAAGGTCCTGGGCACTCTCCACGGCGGCGACTTCATCGTCGTCGATTTCGACCAGGCGCGCGACGTCCATGGACGTGACGAGATACCACTCAAGAAGGCCTTCGATCGGTTCGTCGATCTCGACGTCAACGACCTGAAGAAGGACAAACTGATCAGGCGCGACGGCGAGGTCGTGCAGTTCTTCGCCGTCGGCAAGGCGGATGGCGGAGCGGAAATCGTCGTCATCTATCTCCATGGGCAGCACGGCGACCGGAGCCTCGCCATGGAGGATCTCCGCTTCGGCGGAAACTTCAACCGACTGAAGAACCTCATGGCGCGGAACGGCGGCGTCTATGTTTCGCCGGACTTCTCCAGCTTCGGCGCAAAGGGCGGACGGGAGATCAAGGCGGTGATGGAGTATTACGCCGAGAATTCGCCCGGCGCCCCGATCTTCCTTGCCTGCGCTTCCACCGGTTGCAAGCTCGTCTTCCGCCTGCTCGAGGACCCGGACGCCGCCGAGCTTCTCGGCGGGGTCATCCTGCATGGCGCGCTGCCGCTTGGCTCGGGCAGGGAGGGGACATTTTTCGACATCGAGCTCTTCAAGCAGCCGGACAGGCAGATACCGATCTATATCGGGCATGCGAGCGGCGACCCGACCGTTCCCTGGGTGACCCAGGAGCTGTTCTTCCGGAACATCAAGGCGGCGGCGCCGGACTACCCGGTGCGCTTCGAGCTGTTCAAGGGTCCGGATGCGGTCCACGGCACGCCGATCCGGATGATGGACTGGCGGCAGGTCCTCAACTGGATGCTTGAGGAGAACGAAGCGCAGGGTTGACGACGGGACCAGGCGCAGACCAGGCGCTAAACGGGCTTTACGCGGGTACCGCACTGCGGGATGCTGGGGGCGGCGATTCGTAATGGAGGTGACCATGCCGCGGTTGTTCACCGGCATCGAGATTCCCGCCGCTATCGGCGAGCGCCTCTCCCTCCTTCGCGGCGGCCTGCCCGGGGCCCGCTGGATCGACCGGGAGAACTACCACATCACCCTCCGCTTCGTCGGCGACGTCGACATGGACGTGGCCGGCGATATTGCCGATGCGCTCGGCGGAGTCAGCCGCGCCGGCTTCGAAGTGACCATCGACGGGCTCGCCTCCTTCGGCAGCAAGAAGCCCCACGCCATCGTCGCGCGCATTCAGTCGAGCCGCGCCCTGGTCGAATTGCAGGCCGAGCACGAGCGGCGCCTGCAGCGGATCGGCCTTCCCGCCGAGCAGCGGAAATACATCCCCCATGTCACGCTGGCGCGGCTTCGCGGCGCCAGCCACCGTGATGTCGCCGACTATCTCTCGCTCCGCGGCGGCTTCGCGGCGGGCCCGTTCCCGGTCGGTCGCTTCGTCCTCTTCTCGTCGCGGAATTCGGTCGGCGGCGGTCCCTATGTGGTCGAGGAGGAGTATCCGCTCCGGCCGAACCCGCCGCGCGGCGATGAGAGGGCGCATGGCAACGCCACTTACTTCTAGGGCCCGCGCCGCGGCGCTCAGGAAACTCAAGGGCTGGCGCGCCGTCGAGGATGGCGACGCCATCACCCGCACATTCACCTTCGCCGACTTCAACGAAGCCTTCGGGTTCATGACGCGGGCGGCGCTCGTCGCCGAAAAGATGGACCACCACCCCGAGTGGACCAACGTCTACAAGACGGTGACGGTGACGCTCACCTCGCACGACGCGGGCGGCGTTACCAGACGCGACATCGACCTCGCGGGGGCGATGGACAAGATCGCCGCCGGCTGAGACCCGAGACGGGTGTTGCGCCGGGCTCCCGCAGCCCCCATTTTCCGTTGCCCGGCGCTGGCGTGCCGGCGCTGGAGTGAATTGGCATGAGCGAGGTCAAATACGGCGATATCCTTGGTCCCGAGGACGAGGCATCCCGTGCAAAACGGGTTCGGAGCCGGTTCTGGACGACGCTCCGCAAGGCGGCGCGGGCCGTACCCTTTTCGGAAGACCTGGTCGCCGCCTACTACTGTGCGCTCGATCCCGCGACGCCACACCGCGTGCGGGGAATCCTGCTCGCAGCGCTGGCCTATTTCGTGCTGCCCTTCGACGCGGTTCCGGACATCCTCGCCGGCATCGGCTTCGCCGACGACGTGACGATCCTCATTGCCGCAATCTCGGCGGTCGGCGCCCATATCGGGCCGCGCCACCGTGAGGCGGCGCGCGAGGCGCTCAGGGACGAGGAGGCGGCTGCGCCCCGCCCGCGGGCCTGAGACGCCGGCCGCCGTCGCTTTTTTGCAGGACATCCCGGCCCGGGCGCGGCATCATCCGCGCGGACGAATCGCCGCGCCGCCATTGCGCCGCGACCATATTCTTGTCCATTTTCTAAGCCTTTTCGTGGTCCCGGAGCTTGGCTTGGCCCAACGGCGGTGCGACGGGATTAGCAAAAAAGTAACCCTGTTCGGCGCAGTTTGGTTAAGACTCTCTGAGGACGGGGAAGGCAACAGGTACCCTTTGAAAAAACCGGTGATACGAACATGAAGGCACGCACTCTCTTCACGGCCGCGTCCCTGATTGCCGCAGTGACTGCGGCAGCGCCCGCGTATGCCGCGACGAGCATCGGCACGTTCAGGCAATGGGGCGCCTACACGTCGAGCGATTCGAACGGCAAGATGTGCTTCGTGGCATCGCAGCCGCAGGACTCGAAATATCAGCCCAACAGCGTCTCCTCGCGGGACCCGGTGTTCTTCATGATCACCAGCATCCCGGCCAAGAACATCCGCAACGAGGCGAGCACGATCATCGGCTATCCTTTTGCCGACAACGTCAAGGTGACGGTGGCGATCGACGGCGGCAACCAGTTCACGATGTTCACCGACAAGGACAGCGCCTGGATCGAGAACCCGGCGCAGGAGACCGACCTGATCGCGGCGATGCAGAAGGGCAACCGCATGACCGTGGTCGGCAAGTCGCGGCGCGGCACCATCACCACCGACACCTATTCGCTTTCCGGCATCACCGCGGCGCTCGACGCGATCGCCAAGGAATGCCAGTAGGCGCCGCGTTCCTGCTATAGGGAACTGACGGCGGGGTTCCGCGCGGGGGCCTTGCCGTTCCCATATCGGGCCGGGCCACACCCGGCTCCGTGCCACCGGCAGGACGGCGATGCTTGAGAAGACCCCGATCATCGGCGACGTGACGCCGCGCCCCGGCGAGCTGCCCTCGCTGGTGGGCATGTCGCGAGACCAACTCGCTGCCGCGCTGACCGGCATCGGCATCCCGGAGCGGCAGACGCGCATGCGCGCCGCCCAGCTCTGGCATTGGCTCTATATCCGTGGCGCGACCGATTTCGAGGCGATGACCAATGTCTCGAAGGACCTCCGCGCCGAGCTCGTCCGGCACTTCGTCCTGTCGCGGCCCGAGATCGTCACCGAGCAGGTCTCCGACGACGGGACACGGAAGTGGCTCTTGCGCTTCCCGTCGCGCGGCGCCGGTCGTCCGGTCGAGATCGAAACCGTCTACATCCCCGAGGAAGGGCGCGGCACGCTCTGCGTCTCGAGCCAGGTCGGCTGCACGCTCTCCTGCAGCTTCTGCCACACCGGCACGCAGAAGCTCGTCCGCAACCTGACGCCGGAGGAGATCGTCGGCCAGATCCTGATCGCCCGCGACAGGCTCGGCGACTACCCCGGCAAGGGCGCGGAAGAAGGCACGGCGGCGCCGTCCACCGGCCGGCTCGTCTCCAATGTCGTAATGATGGGGATGGGCGAGCCGCTCTACAATTTCGACCACGTCAAGTCCGCCCTCCTCATTGCCGCCGACGGCGACGGCATCGGCCTGTCGCGGCGGCGGATCACGCTCTCGACCTCCGGCGTGGTGCCGATGATCCCGCGCGCCGGGGAGGAGATCGGCGTCATGCTGGCGATCTCGCTCCACGCCGTGCGCGACGAGCTCCGCGACGAACTGGTGCCGCTCAACAGGAAGTATCCGATCGCCGAGCTGCTCGCCGCCTGCCGGGCCTATCCGGGCCTCTCCAACGCGCGGCGCATCACCTTCGAATACGTCATGCTCAAGGGCATCAACGACAGCCTCGCCGACGCGCGCGAGCTGGTCCGGCTCCTCGCCGGCATCCCGGCCAAGATCAACCTGATCCCATTCAACCCGTGGCCGGGCACCGACTACGAATGCTCCGACTGGGAGGAGATCGAGCGCTTCGCCGACCTCGTCAACCGCGCCGGCTACGCGTCTCCGATCCGCACCCCGCGCGGCCGCGACATCCTCGCCGCCTGCGGCCAGCTGAAGAGCGAGAGCGAGCGACTCCGCATCCGCGAGCGCATGGCGCTCGAGGCGATGATCGGGGCGGACTGAGCGGGTAGCGGCGAATGCTCCTCGAAGGCCCTTAAAATCCATACGCGGATCGCGTATATGAGCGAGAACGTTGTCCTCCATATCATCGAGGCAGGGGATGGCGTCTTGTGGGCCTCAGCTTCGGGGTTTTGGGGGGACCGTTGAACTGGTCGGTAGACTTCGGTTGGAAGCCAGGATCGTCTACCTGGACGGAGTCCACATAGACGGCGCAGATTTGGGGCGGCTTGGCCGGGCTGGTCTCAACGCAATCGCGCGCAAGATGCTGGAGGATGCAGATGCCGACGAAATCGCCGTTCAGGGAAGCGTTAGAACGAGCGGCCGCAACCCGGGACGAGCCCCCCGCACTCTCCGATTTCCCAACCCTAAGCGTCCTGCTTGAAGGGCAAAGGTTGCCCCAGCCGGTCAGCATCGTCCGCGTTCTTCGCCAGCATGGCGTGTCGCTTCGGAAGGCCCATGCAACGCTGAACAAACTCGCGGAGTCACAGATCGCGATTGCCGAGATGCCCGAGGACGTGGATTTGGCAGCGCTGAATGAGCAGCTTCGCGATCTCGGGGTCGTGGCGAGGGTGATTGCTGCGCCGAGCGTGGACCTCCGACGGGTTCGCGATGCGATGGGCCTCAGCCAGGCCGATTTTGCCCGCCTGTTCGCGTTCGAGCTCGACACCATCCAGAACTGGGAGCAAGGCCGGAACGGCATCGACAAGGCGATCCGCGTCTACCTGAAGATCATCGAGGAATTCCCCGAGATACCGCAGGCGATCCTCACCGGCACGGAGCGGGAGTTGGTCGTTCACAGGGTGGATGGAGCAGAAGGCCGGCGGCCGCCGCGGGCCGCAGCCACGAAGCGGCACTCCTGACGCAATCGGACGCGCGCTTCCCCTAGACCGTCATGGTATCGTCGGAAGAGGAGGCCCCCATGAACTGGAAGCTCGAACTCGTCGCCGTTCCCGTATCCGATGTCGATCGCGCCAAGGCCTTCTATGTCGACACGATCGGCTTCAACCCCGACCATGACCACACCATCAGCGACGACGTGCGCTTCGTGCAGCTGACGCCGCGGGGCTCGGGCTGCTCGATCGCCATCGGCAAGGGGCTGACGAGCGCGAAGCCCGGCTCGGTCGAGGGCCTGCAGCTCGTCGTCGCCGATATCGAGGCAGCAAAGGCGGAGCTGGCGGGCCGCGGGCTCGAGGTCGGCCCGATCCAGGATTTCCCCTGGGGGCGGTTCGTCTTCTTTGCCGATCCCGACGGCAACCGCTGGTCCGTGCAGCAGCTCCCGCCGCAGTAATCCGCCCCGGTTTTGCCGCGAGAGCCGTGGTACATCCGGCGCGATGTCCACGCTGCTCCGCCTGCTTATCCTCGTGCCCCTCGGCTTCATCCTCGCCGTCGCCGCGGCGGGATTCACCGTCGCGCTCGGCATCTTCGGGCTGAACCCCTCGAGCGACGCCTCGGGCTGGATCATCCTGTTCGCCGCCTGGACCGCCGCCTATGCCGGGGCCTTCGCCTTCCTGCCGTGGCTGATCGCGGTGGTGTTCGCCGAAGGCTTCGGCCTTCGTTCGGTCTGGTTCTGGTTTGCGGTGGGCGGGGCGACCGGCGGGGCCGCCTATGCCTTCACCGGCTTCTACGGCGACAAGGCCGAGGACGGCTCCGGCATTGCCATCCACCTTGCGGCCGGCTTCGTCGCCGCTTTCGTCTACTGGCTGGTCGCGGGGCGGAGCTCGGGCAACGGCTTCGTCAGGCCCGAGGGAATATCAAAGCCGCGCTAAGGCCGAATCTATGGCCTTTAGCGCCTCCCTGACCTGATCAGCGCTAACTTTTACGTCTGTCCCATGGACCTTATAGTAACCCTGCTTCATAGAACTTATCGGCCTCCCAAGATGGGCGCTCACCACGCCGGCAGTGTTAAAATCTCTCAACAGAACAGAGTACTCATCTCTGAAATCCGCAATTGTCTTTACAGGCTTGATGCTCTTTGTAAAATATGACGGATGGGCAGTATAGGCGGCAAACAGAGTGTCCGCCGTCGCGTCAGACAAAGCTTTATAAGCAACAGCGGCACCAGCATACTGAGTTAAGCGATTTCCTATAATAATATGAACTTTAGGGACGGATAATTTGCTAAGTTTGGCTCGTTCAGCGTACGTCCAAGCTCCATAAACAGGATGAGGTGGGGTGGTGCCGTGTAGCAGAACGAACATCGCATTGGTTGCGACTCTTGAAGAATCATCAGCATTAACTGGAACAATCAAATTGTCGGCGCCAGACACTGCGAGTTCAGTATAGATAGAGAAGCTGGGGTTCGTATCAATAAAGACCATCCAGTCTCGATCTTTTGGTAGCGAGGCAACCAGATTTCGAAATATTTGATGAATCCATAGCCAAGGATTGGATGCCGGAGTTAAGGCAGGGGCCGATGCCGCCAGATTTATAGCTGGCGCCATAGGCTCTAAATTTCCATCACCGCAAAGCAAAAACAAATTATCCGGCATAGATTTATTGTATTTATTGACTTTTATT
The DNA here is from genome assembly GCA_022841545.1 of Bauldia sp. Classification (GTDB taxonomy): domain Bacteria; phylum Pseudomonadota; class Alphaproteobacteria; order Rhizobiales; family Kaistiaceae; genus Bauldia. The sequence goes on from JALHRF010000096.1 coordinate 14,567, forward strand.
ATAAACTCTTTGGAGTTCGGCAGCGGAGCGCCGGGTCCGCCTGATATCACTTGACTAAGATAACCGACTACAGTCTTTGGCGTAGCTCTTGTGCAAAAATTTAAAACCTGATTTTCTCCTTTATTACCGCCGCCTAACAACATCATCGATGAATTGGATTGAGGGCATAGATCAATGACCAATACGTTCAATTTAGTCTTTTGTTCTGCTTGTCTTGACGCAAGATGGAAAGCGATCGTGCTCTTACCGACGCCACCCTTGTTATTCCATATCGCGAATGACCGAGTTGGCATTCTATTAGCCTCCACCCTTTTGACTCCATCTAAAGTGGCGCAACCTAACTTGATTCGCCGGTTGGCAGAAGGGCCGACGTACCAAAGTGCCCCAGTCCCCGCGGTAGCGGCCGATCGTCACCGCGCCTCAGTGAAGACGAGCTTGACGGCGAACGCGCCGAGCACGCCGGCGAAGAGGTAGTCGACGAAGCGGGTGATCTTCGCCGAGCGGCCGAGGAGGCGGGCGATGCCATCGGCGGAGACGACCAGCGCGGCACAGACCGGGATATTGATCAGGGTGAAGAACAGGCCGAGGAACAGGAGCTTCTTCGCCGCCTCCGGGTCGGTGGGCGAGACGAATTGCGGCAGGAAGGTCACGAAGAAGACGATGACCTTGGGGTTGAGGAGGTTGACGAAAAGGCCCTTGAGATAGACGGCCCGGAGCGGCTCCTCTTTCTCCCGCTTCTCCAGCGACAGCGCCGAGCCGTTCCGGATCGCGTCCCAGGCGAGCCAGGCGAGGTAAAGGGCGCCGACGATCTTGAGGACGGTGAAGGCAGTGACCGAGGCGGCGAGCAGCACCGACAACCCGGCGGCGACCAGCACGGTGTGGACGACAAGACCCGTGCTCGCCCCGAACAGCGCCGCAAAACCCGCAGGGCGCGACTGCGCGATGGTGCGGGAGAGGAAGAAGGTCATGTCCGGGCCCGGCGTCAGCCCCAGGACGACCGAGGCAACGGCATAGGCGACGAGCACCGGCAGGGCGGGGACGAAATCGGCGAGCATGGTGGTGGGCCGGTGGTGACGGAAGGACCGCGCGAGCCTACCGGTTCGCGGGATGAGCCGCTAGAGTGCGGGGATGAATCCCAGCGTCGCGCCTGCCCTGAATTCAGGGCTGCCCTCAACCCCTCCGCTTATTCCTGCGAAAGCCGGAATCCGGTTTTTTCGAATTCATGCGTTAGCGAGGCGAAACTCGGATGCCTGCGTACGAGCGTGTGAGAGAGTGCCTGGGACTTACGCTTGTGTGTCCTTCGAGGCTTCGCTTCGCAAAGCACCTCAGGATGAGGAAGTCGGTGTTTTCCATATGCAGCTCAACGGTTTGTGACCTGTATGGAGGCAAACCACTCCTCATCCTGAGGTGCCCGCCGCGCGAGCGGCGGGCCTCGAAGGACGCACGACGCAAGTCCAGATCTAGAGTCTTTCGCAAGCTCGTACGCGGGCGTGACCGGAGGTTGGCGGACTCGACATTCCCCCGGAGACTCGCTTGAGCCTCGTCCGCTTCCTCCGCGCCAATCCGATTGCCGTCTGTCTCCTCCTCGTGGCGGCGGCGAGCGCGGTGTTTCTCGTCTTCCCCGGCATCGATCTCTGGTTCAGCAACCTGTTCCACCGGGCGAAGGGCGGATTCTGGCTCCGGCGGAACGATGCGCTGGGCTTCTTCCGCATGACCAACGACGTGCTCATCGCCGCCCTTGTCGTCGGGCTGATCGCGTCGGTGGTGGTGAAACTCGTGCGGCCCGACAGCCCCAGCCCGGTTAGGCCGAACATCGTCGTGTTCCTCCTGTCGACGCTGGTGCTCGGCCCGCTGGTCCTCGTCAACGTCATCCTCAAGAACACCTGGGGCCGCCCGCGACCGGTACAGGTCGACGCCTTCGGCGGCGATGCGCCCTATGTCGAGGTATGGCGGATCACCGACTGGTGCGCCGACAACTGCTCCTTCGTCTCCGGCGAGGCCTCGTCGGCGATCTGGCTGGTGGCGGTGGCGCTGGTGCTGCCGAAATCCGTGCGCGGGGCGGCGACGGCCGCGATGATCGTCTACGCGCTTCTCCTCTCGCTCAACCGCATAGCCTTCGGCGGCCATTTCCTGTCCGATGTGCTGATCTCTTTCGGCCTGACCCTCTTCCTCGTCGCGGTCGTCCACAGGGCCGTCATCGAACAGCCACCGAAGTGGCTTTCAAATGAGGCGCTGGAGGGCGGCCTGACCCGGCTTGGCCGGGCGATGCGGGGCGAGCGGAACCGCGCGGGAACGGTCTGAGGCCGTCGCGCGTTCTCCGCAATCCGTGAGGAGGGCGGACGATGCGGGACCTGTTCGAAGCGACGGAGCGCGGTTCACTGCAGCCGGAGCCCCGTTCGCTGGCCGAGACGCGCCGGCTCGCGGCGGCATGCACGCGCTGCGACCTCTACCGGAATGCCACCCAGACCGTATTCGGCGAAGGGCCGATCAGCGCCCGCATCATGCTCGTCGGCGAGCAGCCCGGCGATAAGGAGGACATCGCCGGAAGGCCGTTCGTCGGGCCGGCGGGACAGGTCCTCGACCGCGCTCTCGACGCCGCGGGGATAGAGCGAAAGGCCATCTTCCTGACCAACGGCGTCAAGCATTTCAAGAACGAGCCGCGTGGCAGGAAGCGGCTCCACAAGCGTCCAGATCCCGGCGAGATCGACATCTGCCGCTGGTGGCTCGACCTGGAGCGAAAATTCGTTCACCCCGCGGTGATCGTCGCGCTCGGCGCCACCGCGATCCGCTCCGTCACGGGGCGGTCGGCGACGGTGTCGTCGCTCCGCGGCCGACCGACGGGCCTTCCCGACGGAGGGACGCTGATCGCGACGATCCATCCCTCCTACCTCCTCCGCATGCCCGACCGTTCCTTGGCGGACGCGGAATTCGGCCATTTCGTCGCCGACCTCAAGCTGGCGGTCCGGACCGCCGAAGGCGACCGCGCCGCCTGAAGTTCGGGCGGGGTTGGGTCTAAGGCGGAACTTCTGGCCATGCCGCGGGTTCAAGCCGCGAGGGTTCGCTGCCGAACGGGGGGCGGCGCGCCTCGGTATGGTCCAAGGAGCAACAATGTCCGCTTCCCGCAGTCTGTCATGCCTCGCCGCCGCGCTTCTCTGCAGCACGGGCGGCAGCATCCTCGCTGTCGAGCAAAGCCGCGCCCAGGAGGAGCGCGCCGCCTACGCCTATGTCACCGACAATCTCAACCAGAGGGCGGGCCCGAACACGCGCTTCCCGGCACTCGACGTGATCCCGGCGCGGACGCAGATCACCGTCAACGGCTGCCTGGAGGACCTGTCCTGGTGCGAGGGCGCCTATGGCGACATCCGGGGCTGGATGAGCGCGAGCTATCTCCGCCTCTACGACTACACCACGCAGGCCTGGGTCGAAGTCGACGACTATGCCCGCTCGACCCGGCTGCCGCGCTACGCCTTCGACCTCGAGCGCTACTGGGCCGGCCATTATCAGGACCGCCCGTTCTACGCGCAGCGCGCCGCCTGGCTGGTGGCCCCGACCTCGCCCGCCATCGACAATGGCGTGTTCTACCGCGAGCTGTCGCCGCACGGCCGGTGGACGCAGCTCGAGGGCCGCTATGTCTTCATGCCGGACGTGCGCGAGGGCTGGCGGCCCTACACCGAGGGCCGCTGGGAATACACGCAGCGCTACGGCTGGACCTGGGTCTCGAACGAGCCCTTCGGCTGGGCCACCTATCACTACGGCCGCTGGGCCTACTCCAACCGGCTCGGCTGGGTCTGGGTACCCGGCACGCAATGGGCGCCCGCCTGGGTCGCCTGGCGCGGCTCCGAGGATCATCTGGCGTGGGCGCCGCTGCCCCCGGATGCCGGTCCGGGATCGCGGGGTGGCGACGGCTTCGACGTGATACCGGCCTATTACTGGCAGGTGGTGGAGTCGGGGTCGTTCCTGCGGCCGAATCTCGCCGAGGTGATCCTGCGGAACGACGACCGCGACCGTCGGGGCTATCTCGATCGCGCCCAGCCGATCGGCAATGTCACGGTGGTCAACAACACCGTCGTCAACAACGTCGTTAACATCAAGTACGTGGAGGAGAAGACCCGGCAGCGCGTCGTGCCGCGCGAGGTGGTCATCACCAATGACGAGCGGCGCGGGCAGGCGGCGCCGTCGGCCGAGGAAGCGGTGGTGCGCATCTACCAGCCGCCGGTGAGCGAGGCGCCGGCCACCGAGACGCCGCCCGCGGTGCTCCCGGCCGAGGCCGCGGCCGAACAGAGCGAGACCGCGGGCCAGTCCGGCGACGAGCCGGCGACGGACGACCGGGTCGCGCAGACTCCGGAGCCTGAGGCATTCGCGCCGCCAACCGAAGCGCCGGGAACGCCCTCATCGACGCGAGGTCTGGACACCTCGCTCATGGTCCTGATCGCGGTCGCCCTCTCCCTCTCGCTGCTCACCGCGCTCGCAGCGTTGATCAGCCTCGGCGCGCTGGGCTATGTGCTCTTCGGACCGTAGCCCTCAGCGCAAATTGTACTTCTTCATCTTGTCGAACCGGGACCGAGAAACCGGGACGAGAAACCGGGACGGTCCTGCATTGTTGCATTCGCAGAAACCGCAGAAACCGGGACAACCGCAGAAACCGGGACGGTCCTGCATAGTTGCATTCGGGACAAGCGCAGAAACCGGGACAACCGCAGAAACCGGGACGGTCCTGCATAGTTGCATTCGCAGAAACCGGGACGGTCCTGCATAGTTGCATCCACGTGAACCGGGACCAGAAACCGGGACGGTACGGCAATGGGTTGCATCCAAGTGGAGGAACCGCGGGAAACCGGCACGAGACCCGGGGGGAACCAGGATCGTTCGGCCTGATCGCCCTGGTCGCATCCACGGCGGCCGCGTGGAGATCGACGCGACTCCAGCCAAGAGCCACTTCGCTCGCCGCTACCCGTGCTCGACCAAGACCGCGGACCAGTCGGCATCGTTCTGGCAATGCAACAATGCAGGACCGTCCCGGTTTCGATAGCCGTTCCGGTTTCGATGGGCGTTCTGGCAATGCAACAATGCAGGACCGTCCCGGTTTCGATACTGGTCGATGTCGCCCTCTCCCTCTCGCTGCCAGCCTCGGCGCGCTGGGCTCAGCGCAAATTGTACTTCTTCATCTTGTCGATGAGCGTCGCGCGTCCGATCCCGAGGCGCCGTGCGGCGCGGCTCTGGTTCTGGCCGCACTCGGCGAGCACGCGGGTCAGAATGCCACGCTCGAACGCGTCGACCTGCTCGCGCAGCGGCACGTCGTTGCGCTCGAGATCCGTAGCGTCGGCCTCGAACGGTTCCACGCTGACCTCGGTGGGCGCGCTCGCGTCCATGGCAGCGCGCAGCGCACCGGGCCCCAGGCTGGAACCATGCAGCGCGATCATGCGGGCGATCGTGTTCTCGAGCTGGCGCACGTTGCCTGGCCAGCGCGACTGCTGGAGCTCGAGCAGGAGCTCGGCCGAGAGCTCCACCCGCGGGACGTCGAAGCGCTCGCCCCATCGAGCCGCGAGGGCGCGTGCGAGAATGGGGATCTCCTCGCGACGCTCGGTGAGCGTCGGCACCACGAGCTCGACCACGGCCAGACGGTAGTAGAGGTCTTCCCGAAACCTCCCCGCGCGGACCTCTTCGCGGAGGTCTCGGTGGGTGGAGGCGACCACGCGCACATCGACCCTCTCCACCCGGCCCCCGACCGGCTGGATCTCGCCTTCCTGGAGCGCACGCAAGAGCTTCGGCTGGAGCGCGAGCGGAAGCTCCGCGATCTCGTCGAGCACGAGCGTCCCGCCGCTCGCTTGGGCGAAGTAGCCCTTTCGCGCCGCGACGGCCCCCGTGAATGCCCCCTTCGCGTGGCCGAAGAGCTCGTCCTCGGCGAGCTCGGCCGGCACCGCGGCGCAATTGAAGCGCACCAGCGGTGCGTCGCGACGCGCGCTCTCCACGTGGATCAAGCCGGCGACGAGCTCCTTGCCGGTGCCGGTTTCGCCGCGGA
>JALHRF010000097.1 GCA_022841545.1 Bauldia sp.
AGGCCGCGGCGGCGCTGGCGGGAGCGGCGGCCGCAGCGGCGCTCCCTTATGACACGGTGCTCCTGGATCGGCGGATCGCAGCGCACCCCGCCGCCGCGCTCCACGGGCTGCGGGAGGCGGCGGGCGAACGCCTCTCCGCTGTGGCGCTGATCGAACCGGCTGAGCGAAGGAGCGTGGATGACCTCCGCGTCGCCGGCTTCGACGGGTATCTGGTCCGGCCGGTCCGCCGCCGCTCCCTGGTGCGCCTCCTCGGCGATGCCGCGACCGTTGCCGGCGCCTTCCACATCGATCCGCATGACGCCGGGAAACCCGCGGCCCGGCCGTCTCGCCGTGCCGCGACTGTTCTCAGAGTCCTCGTCGCCGAGGACGACGAGATCAGCGCGCTCCTGGCTCGCGCCGTCATCGAGGCGGCCGGACATGAGGTGACCGAGGTCCGCGACGGGAGCGCCGCCGTGGCGGCCGTGACCGCGGGAGACGTCGCCTGTGACGTCGCGTTCCTCGACCTGCACATGCCCGGCCTCGACGGGCTTGAGGCCGCAGCCCGCATCCGGGCCCACGAGCGCGTCGCCGGAAGACCGCGTCTCCCGATCATCGCATTGACCGCGGATGCGCTGCCCGCGACATGCCGCGCGACGCGGATCGCCGGCATCGATTCGGTGCTCGAAAAGCCGGTCGCGCCGGAAGCGCTGCGGGCGGTGCTTTCGGACCTGTCGGCGCGGCACGAGGCCCGGTAAGGCTGCACGACAGATTCCGGATCGTCACCAGATCGTCGGAAAACTGTGCTCTTCCTCCAGTTCGGAAGAAGTCAAGCGCTGATTTGGACGATTCGCCGGCATCAAGACAAGTCGGCGCCGACGCGCTAGACTTGTCGGCAGAATCGCTGTGCGTGGGCGTTCGCGCAGTGGGTCAGGGATGGGCGGGTCATTCCCCGCGAGGGAGGCACCATGGCTTATCTGCCCTTGATGCCGCAGCGCTTCGCAAGCGGGATGCGCTTTGGCTGGCGGCGCTTCGACCAAAGCGCCGGTCCGCTCGGGCGCCTGGGGACGCTGGAAGTGCGGCTGGCGCGGTCGGGTGAGGAGGTCAAGCAGGCCCAGCGACTTCGCTATCGCGTCTTCTACGAGGAGATGTCGGCGGTCGCCAACGTTCGCGCCATGTTTTCCGGCCGCGACCGCGATCCCTATGACCGCATCTGCGACCATCTCCTGGTGCTCGACAATTCCGGGGTCGGGGAGCCGGAGATCGTCGGCACCTATCGCCTGTTGCGCCAGGCGGTTGCCGAGAAGCGCAAGGGATTCTACTCCGCCGGCGAGTTCGAGCTCGCGCCGCTCCTCGCCCGCCATCCCGACCGCGTGTTCCTGGAGCTCGGCCGCTCCTGCGTGCTCAAGCCCTACCGCACCAAGCGCACGGTGGAACTGCTCTGGCACGGCATCTGGAGCTATGTCCGCCAGCACAACATCGACGTCATGATCGGCTGCGCCTCGCTCGAGGGGACCGATTCACGCCGGCTCGCCCCGCAACTCGGGCTGCTCCGCCGCGCGGCGCCGACGCCCGACGCCTGGCGGGTGAGGGCGTTGCCGGGGCGCGGTGTCGCCATCGACCAGCTCGCCGATCCCGACATCAACGAGATGGCGGCGCTCCGGGAACTGCCGCCCCTGATCAAGGGCTACCTGCGGCTTGGCGCCTATATCTGCGAGGATGCCGTGATCGACTGGCAGTTCGGCACAACCGACGTTTTCATCGTGCTTCCGGTCGAGCGGATCAACCCCCGCTACATCAACTACTACGGCGAGGACGCAAGCCGCCACGCGGCATGAGGGGTCAGAGCCGCCGCTGCATCAGCACCAGGTCGAGCCAGCGGCCGAATTTTTGGCCGACCTCCGGCATGCGGCCGGTCTCGACGAAGCCGAGCCGCAAGTGAAGGCCGATCGAGGCCTCGTTCTCGGCGGCGATGCCGGCCACCATCACATGCTTGCCGAGGGCGGTCGCGCGCTCGCCCAAAGCCATGATCAGCGCCGAGGCAATGCCGCGCCGGCGCGAGCCCTCGGCGACATAGACCGAGTGCTCGACGGTGAACCGGTAGCCGTCGAAGGCGCGGAAATCGCCGAACGAGCCATAGGCGACCACATCGCCGTCCTCCTCGCCGACGAGCACGGGATAGCCGAGGCGGACGCGCGAATCGCGCCAGGCCCGGCGATTGTCGAGGTCGACCAGGGTGTCGTTCCAGATCGCGGTCGTATGCCGGACCGCATCGTTGTAGATGGCGAGGATCGCCGGCAGGTCGGAATCGCTGGCGGGGCGGACGACGACGGTCATGGTTCGACTTCTTCGATGAACGGCGGCGAAGTGTAGCTTCCGGTTCCCGCCGGGGCGAATCGGGTCTATCGAGAGCCACCGGACCCCGGAGATTCGCGACATCGTGGCCCGTACCGAACGCCTCTTCACGCTGATGGATGCACTGCGTCGGCACCGCCGGCCGGTAACGGCAGCCGAGCTGGCCGACGAGCTTGGCGTTTCGGTCCGCACCATCTACCGCGACATCCAGGTCCTGTCCGGCCTCGGCGCGCCGATCGACGGCGAGGCGGGGCTCGGCTACCTGCTCCGCCCCGGGTTCTTCCTGCCGCCCCTCATGTTCGACGAGGCGGAACTGGAGGCGCTGGTGCTCGGCGTCCGCTTCGTCGGCCGCCAGGGCGACGAAGCGCTGGCCGCGGCGGCGCGGAACGCGCTCGCCAAGATCGCCGCCGCCGCGCCCGCCGACCTCCGCGACGCCATCGCCGCGACGGGCCTCTGGGCGCCGCCGCGCTGGACGCCGGAGCCGGACCGGCACCTGCTCGCCCCACTCCGCGAGGCGATCCGCCGCGAGTGCAAGGTCAGGATCGGCTACACCGACGAGAAGGGCGCGACGACGGCGCGCCTGGTCTGGCCGATCGCGCTCGCCTTCTACGAGGACCGGCGCACCGTGGCCGCCTGGTGCGAGCTCCGCTCGGGCTTCCGTCATTTCCGCACCGACCGGATCGGCGAGCTGCATCCGACCGGCGACCGCTACCCCAAGCGCCGCGCCATCCTGATCGCCGACTGGCGCCGCGAGCACAAGATGCCGGGCAGCGAATGACGGCGTCACCGGCAGGAGGGGTTGGGCCATGACGGTGAAGAGCGTGGGCTTCGTCGGCATGCGGACCGACCGGCTCGAGGAGACGATCGACCTGTTCGAGAACCTGATCGGCCTGCCGCTGACGCGACGGGAAGACGATGTCGCCGGCTTCACCCTTGCCGACGGAACGCTGGTCGAGCTGTTCGGGCCGGCAGACGACTTCCACGCCTTCTTCACCACCGGCCCGGTGGTCGGCTTCCGGGTCGACGATTTCGACGCGCGGCGAAGGGCGATGCTGGCGGCGGGCGTCGCCTTCATCGGCGAAGTCCAGCACGCGGACGGGACGAGCTGGCAGCACTTTCGCTGCCCCGACGGGACGATCGCGGAGATCATGGGGCCGGGTGTGCCGCCGGGGAGGTAGGGCAATTCCGATCAGGTCGCGCCAAAACAAGCCTGTCAGCCCACCCAACCGTCATCCCCGCGAAAGCGGGGGACCCAGTAGACGATGCCCTGATTCGTTCTGTTTCGGCATCGTTTACTAGGTCCCCTTCCCTCGCCCGGCTTCGCCGGGCTCGCCGGGGATGACAGGGTTGTGTGCCCTCAGGGAAAACATCGGCCTTCATCAAGGATGACGAGGGTCAGACATCAGCCCGATTCCGATCGGAAATTCCTCCACGACGGGATCGCGCCTGCGGCGCCCCCCGGCGCCGCCGCTCCTGCCACATCCTGACCCCGCGACCGGCGATGATGACAATGCCGATGCAGCATATTGCCCAGGGATAGTCGCGCCGATGACCACGAAGACCTACACGGGAAGCTGCCATTGCGGCGCGGTGCGCTACGAGGCGGAGATCGATCTCGCGGCCGGCACCGGCAGGTGCAACTGCACCTTCTGCACCAAGATCCGGTCGTGGAACGTGCTGATCAAGCCGGAGGCCTTCCGGCTCCTGTCGGGCGACGACGATCTGAGCGACTATCAGTTCGGCCACCTGGTCGGGCATCATACCTTCTGCCGGCACTGCGGCGTCCGCCCGTTCGGCCGCGGCCATCTCGACGTGCTCGGCGGAGACTTCGTGTCGATCGCGGTGAGCTGCCTCGACGATGTCGATCCGGCGGAACTCGCGGAGCTTCCCGTGAACTATGCGGACGGGCGCAACAATGCGTGGTGGAACCGGCCTTCGGAGATCCGCCACCTCTAAGGAGACGATGCCCGACTTCGGCTTCACCCTGTTCGACACGCCGATCGGCCGCTGCGGCATCGCCTGGGGGCCGCGCGGCATCGTCGCGCTGCAGCTTCCCGAGGCCATGCCTGAGGCGACCCGCGCGCGCCTTCGGCGCCATTGCCCCGAAGCGGTCGAGACAGGGCCGCCGGTGGCGGTGCGCGATGCGATCGCCGCCATCGTGGCCCTCCTTGACGGTGAGCCATGCGACCTCGGTTCGATCGACCTCGACCTCAGTAGCGTCCCGGAGTTTCACCGCAGCGTCTACGCCATCGCCCGCGCCATCCCGCCGGGACGGACGCTCACCTATGGCGAGGTCGCGGTCCGGCTCGGCGAGCCCGGGGCGGCGCGCGCCGTCGGCCAGGCGCTCGGCCGCAACCCGTTCGCGATCATCGTCCCCTGCCACCGCGTCGTCGCGGCGGGGGGAAAACTCGGCGGATTCTCCGCCGGCGGGGGCGCGGAAACCAAGCGGCGGATCCTCGCCATCGAGGGCATCGGGCAGGACGAACCGACGCTGCCGGGGATCGACTGAGGTGCCGTGAGGCCGCTTGAGTCGGCCTGACTCAGTCCTTCGGCCGAGCCGGCGTGGTCAAGGCGTCGACATCGAGGCCAACGCCGCCGCTCCGCATTTGGATGCGCCGCGTCAGAGCCGATTCCGATCGGATCGCGCCAAAGCAACCGGTCATCCCACCCAACCGTCATCCCCGCGAAAGCGGGGACCCAGTAACCACTGTCGCGACTCGCTTTGGACCGGCATCGTTTACTGGGTCCCCTTCCCTCGCCCGGCATGGCCGGGCTCGCCGGGGAAATTGCTCTGGACCGCGCTACCGGGATGGACAAGATGGGGCAACAGGCGGAGGCGCCCGGCGTTGACGCGCAGGAGTTCGCAACGAACGCTTACGCTACTATGATCCATTCATGTGGCACCCTCTTCGGCCGATGTCACAGCCATCAGGCGGCCAGCATCCCGGTAGAGCATTCCCGTGACGGAAACGATTGGTGACTATCTCATCCGCCGGCTGGTCGAAGAGGGCGTCGGACACGTCTTCGGGGTGCCGGGCGACTACGTCCTCTCCTTCTTCGACCAGATGGCGAAGAGCCCGCTTACCGTGATCAACACCTCCGACGAGCAGGGCGCCGGCTTCGCCGCCGATGCCTATGCCCGCGTCAAGGGTCTCGGCGCCGTCTGCGTCACCTATTGCGTCGGCGGGCTCAAGGTGACCAACGCCGTCGCCCAGGCCTATGCGGAGAAGTCGCCGGTGGTGGTGATCAGCGGCGCGCCGGGCAAGCGCGAGCAGCACCGCGACGCGCTCCTCCACCACATGGTGCGCGGCTTCGACACCCAGCTTCGCGTCTTCGAGCAGCTCACCGTCGGCTGCGCGGTGCTCGACAATCCCGAGACCGCCGCCGCCGAGATCGACCGCGTGCTGGCGCTCGCCCGGCGCATGAGCCGGCCGGTCTAACTCGAGCTGCCGCGCGACATGGCGACCGCGACCGTGAGCCACGCCCGGCGGAAGCCGGATGTGGTCGAGCCGAGCGACCCGGAAGCGCTCGCCGCGGCGCTGGCCGATACGGCGGCGGCGATCGCCGCGAGCCGCCATCCGGTGATCATCGCCGGGGAGGAACTGCACCGCTTCCATCTCGGCGACGAGCTGCTGGTCTTTGCCCACAAGACCGGGATACCGGTGGCGGCGACGATCCTGGGCAAGTCGGTCTACCCCGAGTCCGACCGCCTCTATCTCGGCGTCTACGAGGGGGCGATGGGCCGCGAGAGCGTGCGCGACTATGTCGAGCGGAGCGATTGCACCATCCTCCTCGGCGCGATGATGACCGACATGAATCTCGGCATCTACACGGCGCGGATCGACCGCCGCCACGCGATCTCGGCCTCGCGCGACCGGGTCTCCGTCGGCTTCCACGCCTATGACGGCGTCCACATGGAGGACTTCGTCGAAGGCCTCGCCGCGCGCGACTGGCCGAAGCGCGACGCCGCCGCCTACGAGCGGGCCGGCCGCCCCGCCGCGACACCGGCGGCGGATGCGCCGATGCGGGTCGAGACGCTCTTCGCCCAGATCAACGCCTTCCTCGAGGAGGACGACGTGGTGATCGCCGATCCGGGCGATGCGCTGTTCGGCGCGGCCGACCTCCACATCGCGCACGGCGTCCGTTTCCTCGGCCCGGCCTACTATTGCTCGCTCGGGTTTGCGGTGCCGGCGGTGCTCGGCGTTTCCTCGGCGCTGCCGGGGCTGCGGCCGATCGTGCTGGTCGGCGACGGGGCGTTCCAGATGAGCGGCATGGAGCTCGGCACCATCGCGCGCTATCGCATGAACCCGATCATCATCGTGCTCGACAATGCCGGCTACGGCACCGAGCGGCCGATGCTCGACGGCGCCTTCAACGACATCCACCCCTGGGCCTTCTGGCGCATCCCCGATGTGCTCGGCGAGGGTCTCGGCATTCGGGTCGAGACGGAGCATGAGCTGGCGGCGGCGCTCGCCCGCGCCCGCGCCAACAAGGACGCCTACACGCTGATCCAGGTGATGCTGCCGAAGGACGACCACTCGCCGGCGCTTCGCCGGCTCACCGCGCATCTTGCCGAGCGGATCCACAAGGGCGGGTGACGCCGACCGCGATCGGCCTATCCCGACCGGCGCCGGGCGTGGCGCCGGCCTCGCGGAAAATGCGTGACGCGACCTCGGCATTAACCGAACGTTACCCGTCCTCCGGCTACCTCAATCGCAGTCCTGTTCCGAGCATCGGTTGGAAGAGCCATGCGCCTCGCCAGACTCGCCCGAGCCCTGATTGCGACGACCGCCCTCTTCGCGCTCGCCGGCAACGCGCTCGCCTCCCAATCCCACCGGTCGGAAGACCACTGCCGACGCGGCAGCGGGGTCTACGCCGCCGACACCTCGCAGCCGGTAACCCCGACCTTCCTCAAGAAGATGCGGGAGGTGGGGGTGCGCACCATCATCCGCTACTTCGACCACGAGAACGAGACCTTCAAGAACAAGACGCTCACGTTCGAGGAGCGGATGCAGATCGCCGAGGCCGGCTTCCAGCTCGTCGTCGTGTTCCAGCACTGGGGGCAGCGCATCTCGACCTTCCGCGACCATACCCGCGGCAAGTCCGACGCGATCCGCGCCCTGACGCTCGCCCACGATGTCGGCCAGCCGGTGGGCAGCGCCATCTTCTTCGCGGTCGACGGGCCATGGTCGAGCAAGGACGACCTCGCCGACATCACCCGGTACTTCACCGACGTCCGGCGCACCGTCGCCATGCGCGGCAACCTCTACCGGGTGGGCGTCTACGGCAGCGGGCTGGTCTGCAACATGATCCTCGACAAGGGCCTCGCCGACTATTGCTGGCTCGCCAACGCCAAGGCCTGGCCGGGCTACGACGCCCACCTCAAGTCGGGGCGCTGGGTGATGCGCCAGCTCAACCCGGGCAAGTGCGGCGACCGCGAGGTCGATTTCAACTTCGTGCCGAAGAACGCCGCCTATTTCGGGCAGTTCCGCTAAGGCGTGGACCTACGGCCGGGTCGCGGGCGGAGCGCCGGATCGGTTCCCGTGCGGCGTCCGGGTCGCGGCCTCAGGGCTTCAGCGCCGTCACCTGGTAGAGCCGCTCGATCCACTTGCCGTCGCGCAGGACCAGGGTCTCGTTGACGAAGACGCGCGCCGGCAGCGGCTCGCCCTTGAAGCTGCCCTTCAGGTCCGCGACGAAGGTGCGGAGCGCCACGTCGGGCGATAGGAGCACCACCGTCGGTGCGGTGACGAAGGTCTGCCCGAAATCGAGCTCGGCCAGCGACGCGATCTGGTCGTCCACCGTCTGCGGTCCGTCATAGTAGGGCGTGACGGTGATGTGGTCCGCCGTCATCAGAGCCTTGATCGCGTCCACGTCTTGCGCGCCGAAGGCGGCATCGAGAGCGTTGGAGGACGCGTTGACCGACGCGATGGTGCCGGCGTCGTCGGCGCGAACGGAACCCACGCTCGCGGACGCAAGGACCGCAAGCGCAATCAGAACGACCAGTCTCTTCATGGGACGCTCCTCCTCAGGATCGCGATTGCACCACGGCGCTCGCAGCGGCGCAAGTTTGCTTCGCCGGCAGAGTCGCCGACGGGCGCTCACGTGCGGCACGGGCTTGGCTCCCGTATTGATGGCGCGGGGAAAATACCGGATGGTAGGGGCGGGGATTGGGGGTTGGAGCGCATGCGGGGGCCAATACGGCAGATCGGACGACACTTCGCTTCCTGGAGCATGGCGGGCATGCTCGTTCTGTACGCCATCCTGTCCGGCGCGCCCGCCTCCGCCGCGACCATCGACATCCAGACCACGAACATCGATGGGGAGCCCGTATCCTTCATCACCGTCGAAGGCCAACTCGAGGCTGGCGACGAGGTCCGCTTCGCCGATCTCGCCATCCGGCTTCCCTCCGGAGCGGTCCTCTTCGGCAGCCCCGGCGGCGACCTCAATGCCGGGATCGAAATCGGCAAGGCGATCCGCCTCAAGGGCTTCGTCACCATGGCCGTCGAGCCCTATGGCTGCGCCTCGGCCTGCGCCCTTGCCTGGCTCGGCGGCATGACGCGATTCATGGGCGCCGACTACGCGATCGGCTTCCACGCTGTTTATCTCGCCTCCGATCCAAACCGTCTGGCTGATTCGGTCGGCAATGCGCTGGTCGGCGCCTACCTCAATCAGATCGGAATGACGCCGCAGGCCATCGCGTACATCACCGAGGTGCAGCCGCAAGGCATGCGCTGGATGAGCTTCGAGGATGCGCAGAGCATTGGCATCGCGGTTCTTCCTCTCGATCCCCCAGACGCAATCACCGAGCCACTTGACCCCGATCCGCCTATGGCGGCCGATGACTGGGCCTCCTATGGCGAATGGATCCAGATCTACAGCCGCCAATCCTACAGCGCGGCGGTCGATCTTGCCGGCGACTTCCGGCGCGAGTTCCCGGGCACCTTCGTCTTCCGCTACGACAATGGATGGTATGTCGGCGCGATCGGCCCCTATCCCTTCGGCAAGGCACGAGTGGAGAGGGACCGGCTCGTCCGCGTGGGCCGAATACCCTCCGACAGCCTGGTCAACCGGGGAGACCGGTTCGTGGACCTGGTCTGGGGCGCGACCCCGGAGCGACCATCGACGGCGTCGCTTCCGACCGAGGAGTCGCTGGCACGCGACGCGGCTCACGAATTCTTTGCGGCAACATCGGGGTCACGGGCGGAAGCCCTCGCCTACCTCGATTCCGTCTACGCGCGCGAGGTCAACTACTTCGGCAAGCCGACTCCGCGCGCCACGGTGCTCAGCGAAAAGGCGGATTTCGTCGCACGCTGGCCGGATCGGCGATACGACCTCCGGGACGGAGCAAGCGTCGCCTGCCGGCCGGATGGACGCTGCGTCGTCGACGGGCTCGTCGACTGGCGGAACTACAGCGCACCTCGGAAGGCCACGTCGACTGGAACGGCGCGGTTCACCCTCACATTCGCCCGCCGCGGCGGCGCGATGATGCTCCTCGGCGAGACGAGCACGGTGCTGGAGCGCGACGTGAGGCAGCGCTGACGCCAATCTACCCCAGCTTCGCCATCACATGCCTGACGACGGAATAGTCCTCGAGCGCGTAGATCGACAGGTCCTTGCCGTAGCCCGACTGCTTCATGCCGCCGTGGGGCATCTCGTTGGTGAGCATGAAGTGGCAGTTGATCCAGGTGCAGCCGTACTGGAGCCGCGCGGCCACCGACATCGCCTTGCCGACATCCTTCGTCCACACCGACGAGGCGAGGCCGTAGTCGCTGTCGTTCGCCCAGGCGATCGCCGCCTCGGGATCGGTGAAGCGGGTGACCGAGACCACCGGGCCGAACACCTCGCGCCGGACGATCTCGTCCTCCTGCCGGGCGTTCGCCACCACCGTCGGCTCGTAGAAGAAGCCCTTGCCGCCCGGGCGCTTGCCGCCGGTCGTCACCTCGATGTGCTTGGCGCTCGACGCCCGCTCGACGAAGCTCGCCACCCGCTCGCGCTGGCGCTCCGAGATGAGCGGCCCGATCTCGTTCTCGTCGTCATTGTCGCGGCCGTAACGGATGGTCGAGACCGCCGAGGAGAGGTCGGCGACGAGCTTGTCGTAGACCTTGCCGCCGGCATAGATGCGGCAGGCGGCGGTGCAGTCCTGCCCGGCATTGGCGTAGCCGAAGACGCGCACGCCCTCGACGACGGAATCGATGTCGGCGTCGTCGAAGACGATCACCGGCGCCTTGCCGCCGAGTTCGAGATGGGTGCGCTTCACCGACTTCGCCGCCGCGGTCAGCACCTTCTTCCCCGTCGCGATGTCCCCGGTGAGCGAGATCATCGCCACCTTCGGATGGTTGATCAACGCGTTGCCGACCGACTCGCCGCGGCCGACCACGACATTGAGGACGCCCTCGGGCAGCACCTCCGACGCGACCTTCGCGAGCTTGAGCGTGGTGAGCGGCGTCTGCTCCGACGGCTTCAGCACCACCGTGTTGCCGGCGGCGATCGCCGGGGCAATCTTCCACGCCGCCATCATCAGCGGGTAGTTCCACGGCGCGATCGAGGCGACCACGCCGATCGGGTCGCGGCGCACCATCGATGTATAGCCGGGCAGGTATTCGCCCGCCGCCGAGGCCGGGACGACGCGGGCGGCGCCGGCCATGAAGCGGATCACGTCGACCACCGCCGGCGTCTCGTCGCGGGTGACCGTGTAGCGCGGCTTGCCGCAATTGAGCGCCTCGAGGTCGGCGAAGCCGTCCGCCTCCGCTTCGATCCGCTCGGCGAGCTTGAGGAGGAAGCCCGCGCGCTCGGCCGGCGTGGTGCGCGACCAGGTGACGAAGGCCTTCTCCGCAGCGGCCACGGCCTCGTCGACCTGGCCCTCGGACGCCTCGGGCAGCATCAGGATGGTCTCGCCGGTGCGCGGGTTGAGGATCTTCTCCTCGTGCTCGGTGCCCGTCTCGAAGCGCGAGCCGATCAGCATTTGCGTATCCATGGCGATTCCTCCTCGGGACTTGCTTATTTTCCCTGCCCGCCGACCGCCTCGGTGCCGCGCGTCAGGTAGTAGGCGGCGAGGATCGGCAGGAAGGTGACGGCGATGACGAAGACGGCGACCACGTTGGTGACCGGCCGCTGTCGCGGGCGGATCAGCTCCGAATACATCCAGATCGGCAGCGTCTCCTGCTGACCCGCCGTGAAGGTGGTGACGATCACCTCGTCGAAGCTGAGGGCGAAGGCGAGCATCCCGCCGGCGAGCAGCGCCGTCGCGAGATTGGGCAGGAGCACGTAGCGGAAGGTCTGGAAGCCGTCGGCGCCGAGATCCATCGACGCCTCGATCAGCGACGGCGAGGTGCGCCGGAGACGGGCGATGGCGTTGTTGTAGACGACGACGATGCAGAAGGTGGCGTGGCCGAGCACGATCGTCCAGAACGAGAAGGGGATGCTCATCAGGTTGAAGGCCGAGCGGAGCGAGATGCCGGTGATGATGCCGGGGAGCGCGATCGGCAGGATGATGAGGAGCGAGATCGCCTCGCGGCCGAAGAATTTCGTCCGCGCCAGAGCCGCCGCGGCCAGCGTGCCCAGCACCATGGCGAGGAGCGTCGCGATCAGCGCCACCTGGAGCGAGAGCCACAGCGCCTGCCAGACGTCGGGCCGCTCCCAGGCGACGGCGAACCACTTCAGCGTCAGCCCCGGCGGCGGGAACTGGTAGTTCTTCTCCTCCGTGGTGAAGGCGTAGAGGATGATGAGCCCGAGCGGCACATGCAGGAAGAGCAGCCCGCCCACTGCCGCGAGCGACAGGCCGACCGGCGCCCGCCTAGTCATGGGGCGCCTCACAGCGCATCGAAGGCTCCGAGGCGGCGGGCGATGGTGAGGTAGATCGCCATGATCACGATCGGCACCACGGAGAAGGCGGCGGCGAGCGGGATGTTTCCCGCCGTGCCCTGGAGCGTATAGACTGCCTGGCCGAGAAACAGCGTCGAGATGCCGACGATCTGCGGCGTGATGTAGTCGCCGAGCGTGAGCGCAAAGGTGAAGATCGATCCGGCGATCACGCCGGGCAACGCCAGCGGCACGATCACCGAACGGAAGGTGCGGCCGGGACTGCCGCCGAGATCGGCCGACGCCTCGATCAGCGACCCCGGCACCCGCTCCAGCGCCGCCTGCGTCGGCAGGATCATGTAGGGCAGCCACAGATAGACGAAGACGAGATAGGTGCCGATGTAGCTGATCGACAGCGACGGGCCGCCGACGACCGGCAGCGACAGCACGAGGTCGAGGAGCCATGTCATTCCCGTGCGCTCGACCGCCCAGTTGAGGATGCCCTCCTTGGCGAGGATCAGCTTCCACGCATAGACGCGGACGAGGTAGCTCGACCACAAGGGCAGGGTGACGGCGATGTAGAACAGCGCCTTCCATTTGCCGCGGGCGTAGCGCGCCGCGTAGTAGGCGATGGGGAAGGCGAGGAGGGCGCAAGTGAGCGTCACGGCCGCCGCCATCACCACCGAACGGACGATGATGTCGAGATTGGCGGGCCGGAGCAGTTCGCCATAGGTCTTCAGCGTCAGTTCGCGGTTCACCAGCCCGGTGAACTCGTCGATCGAGAAGAAACTCTGCGCGAGGAGGGCGACCAGCGAC
The DNA here is from genome assembly GCA_022841545.1 of Bauldia sp. GTDB lineage: Bacteria > Pseudomonadota > Alphaproteobacteria > Rhizobiales > Kaistiaceae > Bauldia. The sequence goes on from JALHRF010000097.1 coordinate 12,946, forward strand.
CCGACATAGACCACGCCGAGCCAGAGCAGCGGGGGGCCGAGGAGGAGGAGCAGGAACAGCCGTGGCCGGCGCATGAGCGCGTCCGACACGCGGCGCAGCAGGCCGTCGCGCGGCTCCGGCACGGGCATGCTCGCGGCGCTCACGAGGCGTCCTCCATGCGGTGCAGCGAGGCCGGCGCGAAGGCGGCGCGGACCGCCATGCCCGGCGCGATGTCCGCGCCGCCGGAAGGCACGGTCGCGTAGAGCGTGAAACCGCCGGCATCGATCTGGACCCGGCGGTTGGCGCCCTGGTAGAGCACGGTCACCACCGAGCCCGCCACGCTCAGCGCGCCGTGCGCGGGAGTCGCCCCGGCGGGAAGGATCTCGATTTTCTCCGGCCGAAGGCTATAGACGCCGGGGGCGACGCCGAGCGGCCGGGCGACGTCGGGCGGGACGACGTTGGCGCCCCCGACGAAATCGGCGACGAAGCGCGTCGACGGCCTTTCGTAGATGTCGGTAGGCGTGCCGACCTGCACGATCTTGCCGTGGTTGAACACGGCGACCCGGTCGCTCATCGACAGCGCCTCGCCCTGGTCGTGGGTGACGTAGACGAAGGAGATGCCGACCTCGCGCTGGAGCGCCTTCAGCTCCACCTGCATCTGCTCGCGGAGCTTGAGGTCGAGCGCGCCGAGCGGCTCGTCGAGGAGGAGGACCTTGGGCCGCACCACCAGCGCGCGGGCCAGCGCCACCCGCTGCCGCTGCCCACCCGACAGCGCCGCCGGCCGCCGTGCCTCGAGGCCGGTGAGCTTGACGAGGTCGAGCATGGCCCGCGCCTGCCGCCGACGTTCGGCGCGGCCGACGCCGCGGACCATCAACCCATAGGCGACATTGTCGCCGACGCTCATGTGGGGGAAGAGCGCATAGTCCTGGAAGACGGTGTTGACTGCACGCCGGTAGGGCGGGACGCCTTCCGCCGTCTCGCCGAAGATCTCGATGTGGCCCGCGTCCGGCTGTTCGAATCCGGCGATCAGCCGGAGGCAGGTGGTCTTGCCCGACCCCGAAGGGCCGAGCATCGAGAAGAACTCGCCGGCGCCGACAGTGAGGCTCACCTCATCGACAGCGCGCACCTCGCCGAAGCGACGCGACACCTTCTCGAAACGGACCGCCGGAGTCATCTCGCAGCTCGGCCACCAAAGCTGCTACGCCAAACCGCCCCTGGAGGGCGGGTCAAAACTGCGGAGCAGTTTTGGGGAGGGGGGAGCGACGACCGTTGACGGTCGCCCCCCTCCCGAAATCGCATGCGCGATTTCGACCTCCCCTCGAGGGGGAGGTTGGCGTCGCGCCGCCTCACTCTACCGACCGCCGAGGATGGCGATGTAGTCGGAGACCCAGCGATAATACGGGACGCAGCCGGTCTCCGGGTTCGATGCGCACTTCGACACCGGCGTCTTCCAGAACGCGATCTGGTCGAAAGCGCCTTCGCCGTTGGTTGCGCAGCCCGTGTCGGTGAGGAGCGCATTGCCCTGGCAGGCGGCGAGCACCGCCGGCACCGAACCGAACCAGGCGGCGAGATCGCCCTGGAGTTTCGGGTTGATCGAGTGCTCCAGCCACAGATAGGCGCAGTTCGGATGCGGCGCCTCGCTGTGCATCATCGTGGTGTCGGCCCAGCCGGTGGCGCCTTCGCTCGGCACGGTGCTCGCGATCGGCTGGTTCTCCGACTTGAGGATGTTCACCTGGAACGGCCACGACGATGAGGCGACGAAGCCCTCGTTCTTGAAGTCGTCCATCTGGACGAAGGCGTCGTGCCAGTAGCGGCTGACGATCTGGCGCTGGCCGCGGAGCAGCTCGAGCGCCGCCTTGTACTGGTCCTCGTTCAGTTCATAGGGGTCCTTGATGCCGAGCTCGGGCTTGTGCGTCTTGAGGTAGAGCGCGGCGTCGGCGATGTAGATCGGCCCGTCGAAGGCCTGCACGCGGCCCGCATTCGGCTTGCCGTCGGGAAGGTCCATCGCCTCGAAGACGACGTTCCAGCTCGTCGGCGCTTCCTTGAAGACCTCGGTGTTGTACATGAGCACGTTCGACCCCCACTGGTAGGGGACGCCGTAGTGGACGCCGTCGACCGTGTGCCACGGCGCGTCCTGGAGGCGCGGGTCGACGGTGCCCCAGCTCGGGATCAGGCTGGTATTGATCGGCTGCACGGTCTTGCCGGCGATCAGCCGGAGGCTCGCGTCGCCCGAGGCGGTGACGAGGTCGAAACCGCCCTCGTTCATCAGCGCGACCATCTCGTCCGAGGTGGCGGCGGTCTTGATGTTGACCTTGCAGCCGGTGCTCGCCTCGAAATCGGTGACCCAGTCGAAATTCTTGTCGGTCTCGCCGCGTTCGATATAGCCGGCCCAGGCGACGATATCGACCTGGCCCTCGCCTTCGCCGACCGACTCGAGCTGTGCATGGACCGGCAGCGCAAACACCGACGCGACCGCTGCCGCGGCCGCCACTTTCAGAGCCTTGCTCATGGAGTGAATCCCCTCTCCCTCTCGCCCGCGGCCGGCAGGGCAGAGGCCTCGGCGGCAGTACCCGCCGGCCATTACGGGAAAGTGTGACTCGCGCTCGCTCCCATCGCAAATACAAAAATCAGAACCAAGTAATCGGAAAAAGCGATGGCCTCAGTCGACCGTCAGGACGATGCGCCCGATATGGTCCCCCGCGTCCATCCGCGCATGGGCGTCGGCGGCGCTCGTCAGCGGGTAGGTCGAACCGATGACGGGGGAGATGGTCCGGGCCTCGAACAGGGGCCAGACCTTCTCATGGAGCGTCTCGGCGATCCGGGCCTTGAACTCGACCGATCGCGGCCGAAGGGTCGACCCCGTGTGCCAGAGCCGCTTGACCATCAGCCGGCGGATGTCGACCTCGGCCCGTGCGCCCTTCTGGATGGCGATCTGCACGATCCGCGCTTCCTCGGCCGCGGCCTCGTAGTTGCGGTTGACGTAGTCGCCGCCGATCATGTCGAGGATGACGTCGACGCCCCGCCCCTCGGTCACGCGCTTCACGACCTCAACGAAGTCCTCGGTCTTGTAGTTGATCGCGACTTCCGCGCCGAGCTTCCGGCAGGCCTCGCATTTCTCGGCATTACCGGCGGTGACGAAAACCCGGGCGCCGAAGGCCTTGGCGAGCTGGATTGCGCTGGTGCCGACCCCCGACGCCCCGCCATGGATGAGGATGGTCTCGCCCGGCGCCAGCCGGCCGCGTTCGATGATCGACGGCCAGATGGTGAAGAACGTCTCGGGGATCGCGGCCGCCTCTTCGATCGAGAACCCGCGCGGGACGGGAAGCGCGTTCCGCTCGTCGACCTTGGCATATTCGGCGTAGCCGGCGCCGGGAAGGAGGGCGCAGACGGTGTCGCCGAGCTTGAACCGTGCCGCGCCTTCGCCGAGCGCCACGACTTTGCCCGCCACCTCGAGCCCGGGAATCTCCGTGGGCGCGCCCGGCGGCGGCGGGTATTGGCCGCGGCGCTGCATGATGTCGGGACGGTTCACTCCGGCCGCGCCGACCTTGATCAGAATCTCGCCCGGGCCGGGAAAGGGCACCGGCCTGTCCGCCGCGACCAGCACTTCCGGCCCGCCGGGCGCCTTGATCACGATCGCCGTCATCGTCTCGGGAAGCGTCGCCAAGGCCGGGAATCCTTTTCTTTCGGGTCGCGCGACGGGTCTAGCGGCTCGGCCGGACCATGACAATCGCCTCCGCCTTCGCTAGCCTCGACGAAAGCCCATTTCGGGGAGGTGACGCGATGCCCGTTCCGGATGAGGACGTGCCCAGGAAGAAGAAGGTGCACGAGATCGGCGAAGACCTGTCGGCGCTGTCGCTCGACGAACTCGACGCGCGCATCGACGCGCTTCGGAGCGAAATTCGCCGGGTCGAGGACGCGATCAAATCGAAGCGTGCGAGCGCAAACGCGGCAGACGCCTTCTTCAAGCGTTAGGCCGTTGTTCACCATTCTGTGACGGCTGTCGCGCGGTTGTTAACCCTTCCTTAAGCTTTACGGGTGTTTACTATTATTCATCCAGTCATCTGGATTCGAGTGGCTCCTGTCCACTCTGTTTGACGCCTCCCTGTTAAACTCATTGAGAGCCGCTCCTCCCAAGGCGGCTCTTTTTTTGCCTTGCTTCCGTTCGAAGGGCATGACAGGACGGCAAGGCGGCGGCACCGAGGAAGCAAAAAGAGTGAGAGCACTGTCCCGAAACGGGACGGCGCGGGGCTTATGGTGTAGCGGCAATGGCCGAAGAGAGCGCAAAGCTGAGCGGCGGTCGCGAACCGGTGCTGTTCGCGTCCAGACTCGCCGGCTCGGAGCTGTTCCGGTCGATGTTCAAGGAAGGCATGTCGCTGGTCGAGGAGACCGCCGACTACCTTGACGGCGACGGGCGTGGCGAATCCCGCCGCCTGACCCGTGCCGGGGCGCTCGCCTATGCGACCGAATCCATGCGGCTCACGACGCGTCTGATGCAGCTCGCCTCGTGGCTTCTCCTGCAGCGCGCGGTCAACGACGGCGAACTGTCCGACGAGCAGGCGCGGATCGAGAAGAACAAGGTCCGGCTCAACGGTCTCGCCACCGCCACGCAGGGCGCCGGTTGGGATGCATTGCCGGAAAAGCTCAAGGCGCTGATCGGGCGCTCGCTGCGGCTCCAGGACCTCATCCGCCGCCTCGATGGGGCCTTCGGACCCGACGGCCCGCCCGAAGTCGGCAACCCCGTCCGTGAGCAGATGGGCCGGATCGCCGCAGCGTTCAACCTGGCGCTCAAATAGCAAGAAGGCCCGCGGAGCGCGGGCCTTTTGTCGACGGCTTCGGAAAAGGCCTGTCTCAGGTCTCCATGAAACCCTTGTAGCGGTTCTTGAACCGCGACACGCGGCCGGCGCGATCGACCATGTGCTGGCCGCCACCGGTCCAGGCCGGGTGGGTCTTCGAGTCGATGTCGAGATGCAGCACCGCACCGGGCTCGCCATAGGTCGAGCGAGTGACGTATTCGGTCCCGTCGGTCATCACGACCTTGATCTCGTGATACTCGGGATGGATGCCTTTTTTCATGGTCGCAAAGCCTTCGAAATGTCGGGAAACGGGCTCACGCCCGCCGGTTGGGCGAGGGTATAGCCGAGGCGCAAACGGACCACAAGCCGCGCGGAACGACGGCGCACGCGTCGCGAGGACGCCCAATTGGGCGAGGGAGGAGCTTTCCGCCCCTGCCCAATGCCCCACGCCCCGCGTCTGCCGCCGCTATTGGGCGGCGGGGTCCTCGACCGGGGCGGCCTCGGCGGGCGGCGTTTCGACGGCCGGCGGCGTCACGTCGGGCAGGGTCGCGAATTCGATCTTGGCCGATTCACGGAGCGCGCCCATTTCCCGGTCGAAGGTCTCGCGGACCAGATCCTGTTCGATGCGGGGCCCTTCCGCCTCGAAACTCGGCGGCGTTTCGAGCCGCTTCTCCTCGACCAGGATGACGTGCCAGCCGAAGTCGGACTTGACCGGGGTCTTGGTGTACTGGCCGGGCTCGAGCGCGAAGGCCGCCTCCTCGAACGGCTTCACCATCATGCCGCGCTTGAACCAGCCGAGATCGCCGCCACTCGCGCCCGAGCCGGGATCCTGCGACTTTTCGCCCGCGATCTTGGCGAAATCCCCGCCGGCGTCGAGATCGGCGATGATCTGTTTGGCAAGTTCTTCCTGGTCGTTGTTCACGAGAATGTGTCGGGCGCGGATTTCCTCAGCCGGCACGAACTGGGCCATCTCCTCGTCGTAGCGCGCCTTCACCGCCTCCGGGGTAACCGCCGCCATGAAGCGGCTGCGCAGGAACTCGCTATACAGCGTCCGCTCCCGTGCGAGGTCGAGCCGGCTGATCACTTGCGGCTCCGTGTCCATGCCGGCGGCGACGGCGGCTGTCGTGGCAAGCCGCATGTTGATCACGAGGTCGAGCACCGCGGTGTCGCGCCGATCGGCGGGCACCTGGCCGAGCTGATCGGCGAATTCTGCCCCGGCAAGGGCCAGTTCGCCGGCGGTGATCGGGTCGCCGTTGACGGTGGCGATCACCGTCTCGGGCGTGATCTGCTGGGCGAGCGCGGCCGGAAGCGGAGCCGCGAGCAAGGCGGCGGCGAAGATTGCGAACGCGCCCGCGGCTCTCTGGAATACGGGATTTGGCGAATACATCGGCGTGGATCCTGTCCGTCCCTGGGGGGTTTCGTTTCCCCCTCCGCCGACCGGACGATCAGGGGCCGGATGCCGCAAGGCGCCACCCCGCGCCGTTGACATCCATTTGCCCCCCTCTTATCTGTCTCGTGGCTTGGCGTCCAGAACGCTTTGAATTCCCAAGCTTGGCGATGGCTCGATTGGCTTGCCGTCTTTCGTAGCGTCGACGGCGGCGGGGCCTGTCTTGACGCGATGGATGCGCTCAAGGGGCGGATTTCGCAAGGATCACTTCATGGTCGGCCTCGGTTCACTGGCGCGTAAGCTTTTCGGCAGTTCCAACGACCGGCGGATCAAGGGCTACGGTCCGAGGGTCGCCGCGATCAACGCGCTGGAGCCCGAACTCCAGGCTCTCACCGACGACCAGCTCCGCGCCCGCACCGCCGAGCTCCGCGCCAAGCTCGCCGACGGCGTCTCCCTTGACGATCTTCTCGTGCCGGCCTTCGCCACGGTCCGCGAGGCGGCCAAGCGCACCCTCGGCCAGCGGCATTTCGACGTCCAGTTGATGGGCGGCATGGTCCTTCACGAGGGCAGCATCGCCGAGATGAAAACCGGCGAGGGAAAAACCCTGGTCGCAACGCTGGCCGTCTATCTGAATGCGCTGTCGGGCAAGGGCGTCCACGTCGTCACCGTCAACGACTATCTCGCCCGCCGCGACGCCGAGTGGATGGGCCAGATCTACAATTTCCTCGGTCTGACCGTCGGTGTCATCGTCCACGGCATCAACGACGACCAGCGCCGCGAGGCCTACAAGGCCGACATCACCTACGGCACCAACAACGAATACGGCTTCGACTACCTCCGCGACAACATGAAGTACGAGCTGGCCGCCATGGTCCAGCGCGGCCACAATTTCGCGATCGTCGACGAGGTCGACTCGATCCTGATCGACGAGGCGCGGACGCCGCTGATCATTTCCGGCCCGCTCGACGACCGCTCCGAACTCTACAACACGATCGACACCTTCATTCCGAGGCTCACCCCTGAGGACTACGACATCGACGAGAAGCAGCGCTCCGCCTCCTTCACCGAGGCGGGCAACGAGAAACTCGAGAAGATCCTCGCCGAGGCCGGGCTGCTCAAGGGCGATTCCCTCTACGACGTCGAGAACGTCACCGTCGTCCACCACATCAACCAGGGGCTCCGCGCCCATCGCCTGTTCCAGCGCGACAAGGACTACATCGTGCGGAACGGCGAGGTGGTGATCATCGACGAATTCACCGGCCGCATGATGCCCGGGCGGCGCTACTCCGAGGGCCTCCACCAGGCGCTGGAGGCCA
>JALHRF010000098.1 GCA_022841545.1 Bauldia sp.
ACGGCCGGTCTCCACCACATCGAGCCGCTGAACCTGACCACTGTGCGTATGACTATCCATACCCACAGTCGTCAGCCCGAATGCCTAACCCCGCAAGGCGGCCTTCGGCGCAGGGATACGATAGAAACTAACTAGGGACAGAAGCAATATAATGGCGGCGCATAGGGCAAGAATTTCGATGCTCAAGGTGCCCTTCATGTATCGGGCGTAGGCAAGCACAGGCCAATGCCAGAGGTAGAGCGAGTAGGAGAGCGCGCCGATCCACACCATGGGGCGAACGGAGATGCTGCAAGCGAGCCGACTTCTGGAGCCCCCATAGATCATCGTCGCCACCCCTACGGCGACGGGGAGCGCCCTGACACCGGGAAAGCGGGCCTCGTCTGCAAAGATCAGACTTATCGCCACAAGAGTTGCACCCAACATCCAGATCGCTTCGCTGGCTGCGCGCGACTCTGGTGGACGTAACTGGACCGCGAAGAAGCAGAGCGCTCCAGCGAGTAATTCTCCGGCCCGCGTCGGCAGCATATAGAAGGCAAACTGTGGGTCCAGCGGCAACAGAAACTCGCCCAGCGCGAAAGAAGCGGTCGCGACTCCGGCAAAGATGAGCAACGAGATCCGGAATGGCAGCGCCAAGCAAAGCAGGAGCGCCGTCGGCCAAAGTAGGTAGAATTGCTCCTCGACTCCAAGCGACCAAAGGTGCAAGAGCGGCTCAAGCTTCGCGTCGGCGGCGAAGTATCCTGTGTCCAGGAAGTAGGTAAAATAGACGTTCGCCAGAGACAACTGCGATGCCAGCGCCGTCCACGCCAAGCGACTAAAATCATCAGGCAGCAGAATAAAGTGCCCCGCGACAAGCGTGACCAAGATGACGACCGTGAGGACGGGAATTATCCGCTTGATCCGACGTCGATAGAATTCAGCCAAGCTGAATCGAGCCGCAGCGCGCTCTTTGAATATGTTGCCGGTGATCAAGAAGCCGGAGATCACGAAAAATATGTCGACGCCGATGAAACCGCCCGGTAGCCAATCCGGGTCAAAATGAAAGATCATCACCGCAAGAACGGCAATGGCGCGCAGGCCCTGGACGTCGTCGCGGAACGTCATGTCTATTGAAGATCTTGAAGCGGCGCGGCAACGGGTTGCGCGCGGCCGAGCAGCTGATTGCGGGCTGCATTGATCGGAATCGGAGCTTGCTGGAACACGGTCGGGTCTAGAAGCTAATTTGCCAAGTGATCGTGCGATTCTTCCCTGGGCAGCTGGCCCGCACGACAGTGGCAGGAACCATGTCGAGATAGCCAACCGCGAACCACCCGAGGACAGGATCTTCCTCGCCTCGCACACTGTCGATCGTGCAATCCGGTTCGTCGACCTTGGCTTTCATCGTCTCGCCGTCGCCCAAGTCTACCGAAAAACCGTGCGGCTCGATCTTGGGTATCAGATCCGGCGCTAGGTGCAGGCTGCTTACGTACTGTGTTTCACCCGTTGCACTCAATTCGTCGTGGATGACAAGAGATCGGCCTGGATCATACGTTAAAGTCCGCGTCTGATCGAACAGGCCGGCTCGCCGAACAGTTCCGACGATGTCGAATCCCTGTTCGGTCACATCAAGATGGATCAGTTCCGAGCCGACGATAGCCACATCCCGTGGATAGATGTCGCGATCGCCCAGCCCGATCGTGTTGTGGGCTGCCGCGCTTAGTACGTAGTTGCGGTTCGCGTCTCGGCTGTAGCCGTAGGCACCGCTGTCGACAAAGAGAAACCGCCCCCGCTCGAAAAGCTCAAAACTTAGGTCGTCAACGTGCTTGTGGGTTAAGCTCCAAGCCATTCCAGTGACGAATAGCATCGACTGTTGGTGGAGCGGGACGGACGGTTGTGAACGGATTATGGCATAACCGGATGCGGCTAGGTCCTTGACCGCATAGCAGCGGTCCGGCTTTAGGCAGACCGGTTGATCCACGTCCGTCGCCAGGGGGCTCCCCTTACCACCGCTGTCGCCGATATGTGCGGTCGATCCATCCGGGAAGACGAACCAGGGCTGTATCTCGACGGCGAGAGGGATGATAGGATCGATGAGCTCTGGCCACCAGCGGCGGAAAGCCGGTTCGCTCAGCCACCGCGTGACCGTCTGGGCATACGCCGGGGAGTGCTCCCGGTGCACGCCCTCCTCAGTGTAGGAGAGCGTGACGATCTTCGTCATCATTTTGTTCGCAAAGGCTTTCGCGCCCTTGCACATGTCGGATTTCTGCATCATTTCGCAGATCATTCGAAGGCCAAGAACCTGAAAGAGACCATGATTGTTCAAGGCGATGTAGGGCTCAACTCTGAGCCGCTTCACATGTTCGTTTGCGAGTTGCCAGAGACGGCGCTCCGTTCTCTTGGAGACTTGCAGTTCGTTTGTCCGAATTCGGTCAAGCAGTAATGCGAGTTTCATCGCTCGGAAGCCTGCTGACATATCGAACCAAGAGTATCGGGCTTCCTGCCGTTCGCGAATATGGAAACGGTACCAGTCATCAGCGATCGTCACGAGTCGCTTCAAGCCGGCTATATCGCCCGTCTTGAAGTAGTGGTCGAGGTAGGGATCGGCCATCACCCAACCGTGAAACTGAAACATCCAGTTGTCGTCGTGGAATGGATCAGCGCTCCAATCGAGTGGATGGAGAAGTGGCCATGGCTCGACGTCCGATCGGGGTCGGAATCCGTTGGTCTCCAAATCCTCGATTGATTGCACCACGGAAATCGACGGGGGGCGGAAATCAGACGCATCAAACACTGGGCGTGGGTGTTTGTCCAAAAGAAGTAACAAAAGGACGGCACCGCCGACGACAAAGCATAGAGCCGCCAGCCTCCATTGCCAGATTCGACCCAGTGTTATGCCCATACTAGAAGCCTCGTCATCAACAAAGAACGATTAAGCGCCACAATCCAGATCGGACCCTGTTTACTGACACTCTAACCGTGGCTCATCGTTGGTGGTGCCAGCGGTGGTCAAATCATGTAACCTTTACACGGTCTTCGATGCGCATGTACTTTGCATCACTCAAACATGGCCCACCCTTCACAGACATGCTATCGAATCAGACAAAGCGCGATAGCAACGTGCCGCACCCGATTTCAGTTTGGGAGGCACTGTTGACTCAATCGGTATCAAGACATGCGCGAATCGCTGTGGAAGGTCCGCCGCGTTGAAGCCGCCGATCAATTCCGGGCGGCCTACAAGCTTAAGGAAGTTCTGATTCTTGTCAGTCAAAGACAGCGAAATCGAGGGCACGCTATACATCGTGGCGACGACCGTTCCGTGGAACTTCATGCTGGCGAGCGCATGGCAGCGGCCAATCGCCGAGCAGAGGTCGAGAATATCCTCACTATGCACCACTTCCTCGCCTGGCTTGCGAAAGCGGTTCGCGACGATAAGGTCATTGGCGCCGACCGCGGCGGTGCCGAGCACGATGTGCTTGATGCGGTAGCCCGACGCTTCCGCACGATCACACAAGGCGCGGACCTTCGAGAAATCATCCTCGCTGTCCCGGCGATGACGAAGGACCACGCCGAATGTTGGCTCGGGATCCGGCTCGACCGACGGCAGGTCGAGTGCACAGACAAGGTCGGGAAAGAAGTCCACCGGCACCCGGGGGGCGAGGTTCCCGGTGATCCACGCGACGCTCTCGGGGTCCCGTGCCATGATCATCTTGACGCTGGATGAGCGGAAGAAGCGCCGATAGGCTTTGATCACCTCGGCGTCCCCGCTTTGCCAGGTCGGAACTCCGACACCGGCGACGAAGACGGGCCGTTCAAGATAGCGGTTGCGGAAGTAGAGGTGGGACATGTGCCAGGGGATGATGAGATCCCCACCCCCGATGACGAAGCCGTCGAATTCCTTCACCAGTTCGGGCAGCGGGCGCGAGAAGTACGGACGCTGTGTCAGGTCATTGAGACGGACCGGTTCGCAGACATCGGAAAGAAATCGCTTGTGCGCGAGGAGAAAAAGCTCGTCGCCGAAGTTGCCCCAGCCGAAGAAGCCGACGAGCCCGATCCTTGGCTTAGCCATTCATCGTCCCGCTGACACGGACAGGACACGCTCATAGATCCCGCGATATGTCTCCGCGTTCCTCCGCCATGTCCGTTCCGTTTCGACCCATTTCCGGCCGGCCTCGACCAAGGTGTGGCGGCGGTCGGGATCGTCAAGGAGGCGGGCGATCGTCGCGGCCAGGTCTTCGGCGTCGCCGGTCTTGAACAGAAGGCCGCGCTCCTCGTTCCCCACGATCTCCGCCGCCACAGGTCGGTCGCTCATGATGAGGGGGCGGCGGAGGGCGAGGGCCTCGAACGGTTTGAGCGGCGTCACGTAGTCGGCGGCATAGTCGGCGCGGCGGGGCACGACGAAGATGTCGATCGCCTCATAATAGCTCCGTACGGTGTGGTGATCGACCTCGCCGGTGAAGGTCGTCCGCTCGGCGATGCCGAGCTTCCGGGCGAGTTTCTCGAGATCGCCGCGGATCGTGCCGTCGCCGACGATCAGGCAGCGGACGTCGCGCCCCGCCGCATGAAGCCTCGCCACACCCTCGATGAGGACGTCATGCCCCTCCCGGCGGGACAGATTGGAGACGTAGCCGATGACGTTCTCATCGCCGATGCCGAGGGAAGTCCGGAGCTCAAGGCCGGCCGCAGGCGCCGGCTCGAGCAGATCGTCGCCCACCGCGTTCGGCACGACGTGAATCCTCTCGTCCGGTATGCCCCGCTCGACCAGCGCCCGTCGCATCGCCTGGGAGATGGTGACGACACACGCGGCTTCCCGCATGCAGCGCTCCTCCTGGGCCATCCTCAGCCGCGTCCACTCGCTGTCGGTGGTGCCGTCTGGCCCCCACAGGTGCTCATGGAAGGAGCGCACTTCGTAAATGACCGGGATGCCGAGCTGCCTGCCGATCGGCAGGGCCTTCAGCGCCAGCTCGTAGCCCCGATAGCCGGAGGCGGCGTGGATGATGCCGGGGGCCTCGCGTGCGATGATCGAGGCGGTGAGCAGCGCGTCGTATTGCAGCCGGACATCGGCGGGCGCGTCGTCGTGGTTGCCGCCCGGTATGGCGAGGTTGTAGTAGACGCTCCCGTCAAACATCTGACGGCGCGCGGCGATCGGTGGCCCCTTCGGATAGAACAGCGGCGTCAGCACGATCGACTCGTAGCCCGCCCCCTTGAGGCTATTGACGAGGTTGAGCCCCCGAATCGCACCTCCCGAGTTCTCGTAGGGATAGGTCACCTTGAACAGATGGCAGACGGTGGTCTCCCGCGGCGGCCCCGATAGCCTCAGTTCGCCCGGGATGGTCGGGGACCAGCGCGGATCCAGTTCGCGCCCAAGCCCGAGTACGCGGTCTAGGACGCGTTGATCGGACGGCGAACGCGACTTTGCAAAGCAATTCCGGGCAAACGCCGTGGCCGCCAGGACCTCGCCTTTGGTCATGGCGCGCCGGTGGAGCATCCTCAGAAGGGTGGGGTCGCTCTGACTGGAATCTAGCGCACTGGCCGGATCGAAGCTCTCCACGTTCACGTCGCTCAGGTCGAAGGCTTCCGATCCCCAGGCACGAAAGGTCAGCACGACACGGGCGGCAGCGCGCGGCAGCATGACATAAAGTACGAACGGCTCGGAGTTGGGGCCGGTCGGCACGGACAGATGCGGGCCGCGGTTTCTGGTGTGCTTGACGTTGGGATAGGGGCCGGGGACGCGAGCCCCTGCCGCGTCGTAGTAGTCGATCCTGACCAGGCCCCCGTGGGCGTGCGCTTTGTCCGACGTCGCGACGCCCGAGAGCATGGCGACGGCAGATCCTTTGCCGATGGAAAACTCGAACTTACGGGGATGGAGTTTGGTGACCGGCCCGGTGCCGGTATCCGACTCCGGCCGGCCCCTCAGCAGTCGGTCAAGCCACGTCAAGCCGATCTTCTCCCGGACCGCAGTCCTTCCATCACGCCCTCGAAGAACACGTCGGATGCCTTCTGCGGCGTGCGCTCCTCGGCGACCTCAAGCGCACGGGCCTTCAGGGTCGCTCGATCGCACTCGGCTGCCGCCGCCAGTGCCGTGGCAAGCCCGTTCGGGTCCTCCGGCGCATAGCCGATGCCCGTCCCCCGTGCGAGGAGCTCCGAGAAGGCGGACGTATCAGGGGCGACAAGCGGAACCCCGAACGTCAAGGCGAGCATCGCGGCGCCGGAGTTCAGCGATGATCTGTAGGCACAGACGGCAAAGTCGGCCGCATGGAAGAAATACTGGACATCCTCGATGGGCACCTTGTGCGGGTGGAATATCAATCTTCGCTCGAGGGCTTCGACGCGCCGGATGCGATTCACCAGCTCTTCGTTCTTGGCGATGCCGGCGATGATCAAGGTCCAGTCAAAATCGGGGCGATTTTCTGCCAGATACTGGGCCGCCGCAATCAGTTCTTCGGGGCCCTTGTAGGCCTGGATCGCGCCGAAGCTGAGGAACGCCGTCGTCTCGGGGCGGAGGCCGAGTTCGAACCGAGCTTCATCCCGGGTAACCGTTCGGGGATGATCGCCCAGATATGAAGGATGCGGAGAATAAAACACCCGCTTCCCGTCAAGGGAGAAATGCGGCTCCACCAGCTCACGCGTACGCTCATTCATAATGTGGATGAGATCAGCGGCTTCGACGATCATGCGCCGGACGTGGACTGCCGCAGCGATGTCCGTCTGGTCATGCGGCAGGACGTTGTGAATGGTCCAGATGATTGATCGCTTCTGATCCTTGAGACGCTCGAGCACGGCTTTGAAGCGACGGATCGTTTCGTCGTCCTCGATAGACGCCAGCCAGTGGAAGTGACAAGCCATCGGGCCGGCCCATGGCAATTCCGCCATGTCTTCGAACCTGGCGACGGGGAAGGCGGCGACGCGATGACGCCAGCCCTGATTGTAGAGGAGGGCCTGGAAGTTGTTCGTCCGCGCGCGGGGCCAATAGGCGAAGGCCAGCGGATCGCCCGGCTCGTAGACATCCGGATCGATCGACAGGCCGTGTGGACGGTTGCTGAGTCGGGTTGCCAGATCGGCACTCTCGACGAGTAGGCTGCTTTCCGCCCGTCCCAGCCTTCTGAACCTCAAAACCACAGGCTGCGCCTCACTGGATGGACCGCACGGTTCGGGATCGTGGGTACTGGAGTAGGTGCTTGTTTGTTGCCGTGTCAAGCGCCGGTAAGATCGGCCCTAGTCGGAACGCCCTGAACGCGGGATCGAAGCACGACATGTTGGCCCAACTCAGCTTTCGTCAGCAGCAGATTCTCGACATCGCGCGCCAGAATGGCCGGGTCGTCGTCGAAGAACTGGCGGCCCGGTTCGACGTCACGCCGCAGACCATCCGGAAGGACCTCAACGACCTCTGCGGCCAGCGGGTGCTAACCCGCATCCACGGCGGCGCGATCCTTTCTTCGGGGGTCGAGAACGTCGCCTATGACGCGCGGCGAATTCTCGCCCAGGTCGAGAAAGAGGGCATCGGCCGCCAGGCCGCGGCGCTCATCCCGAACAACTCGTCCCTCTTCGTCAATATCGGCACGACGACCGAGGAAGTGGCCCGCCATCTCGTCCATCACGAGGGGCTGCTCGTCATCACCAACAACATTCACGTCGCCCATATCCTGACGCCGTCGCCGCGGATCGACGTGATCATCGCCGGCGGCATGGTGCGCAAGACCGACGGCGGCATTGTCGGCGAGAGCGCGATCGAGTTCATTGCCCAGTTCAAGGTGGATCGTGCGGTGATCGGCGTCTCGGCGATCGACGACGACGGATCGCTCCTGGACTTCGACTACCGCGAAGTGATGGCGGCGCGCGCCATCATCAAGAACGCGCGGCACGTTATCCTCGTCGCCGACGCAATGAAGTTCACGCGCACGGCCCCGGTCCGGATCGGCCACATCTCACAGGTCGACTATTTCGTCACCGACCGGCCGCCGCCCGAGAGCATCGCCGACATCTGTCTCCACAACGGCGTCACGGTGGAGATCGTGCCGGGCTTTGACGCCTCGCCGGACGACCACGCCGCAACCGACTGAAATCCCGAAAGCCCCGGGCACGAGGAAGCGTCCCGCAACGGGCGCGCCGTGCATTCGCTTTTTTCGTTTGAGTTTCTTTTATTTTCGCTTATTCTTCCTTTGCGGGCGAGAAGCGGTGCGGATACCTTTCGCATTGCGGTATAGAAAGCTGCCAGTTTTCGCGGCGCAACAAAACGAAATCCCGGGACAGTCGGGAAGGGGAGGGACATGCGGTCCGGCCGGACATATGATCTGGCAGTGATCGGCGGCGGCGTGAACGGCTGCGGCATCGCGCGCGACGCGCAGGGCCGGGGCCTCAGCGTCTTCCTCGGCGAAATGGGCGACCTCGCCAGCGCCACCTCCTCGGCCTCGACCAAGCTCATCCATGGGGGGTTGCGCTATCTCGAGTTCTACGAGTTCCGGCTGGTGCGGGAAGCCCTGCTCGAACGCGAGGTGCTGCTCGCGCTCGCCCCCCACATCATCTGGCCCCTGCGGTTCGTCCTCCCTCACCACAGCGGCCTGAGGCCGTGGCCGGTTATCCGGCTCGGCCTCTTTCTTTACGACCACCTCGGCGGGCGACGAATCCTGCCTCCGACGCGCAGCCTCGATCTCGGGAAAGACGAGGCCGGACGGCCGCTCAAGCCAGGATACCGCCATGCGTTCGAATATTCGGACTGCTGGGTCGACGATGCGCGGCTGGTCGCACTCAACGCACGCGACGCCGCCGATCGCGGTGCCGAGATCGCCACCCGGATGCGCTACGTCGCAGCCCGGCGACAGGGCGGCGAATGGCGGCTGACGCTCGAGGACCAGCGCAATCGGGCGCGGTTCGAGATCACGGCGCGGGCGCTGGTCAACGCCGCGGGACCCTGGGTGTCGGAAGTCGTCCAGGGCGTGGTTGGTTTGAACAGTCCAAGCCCGACGCGACTGGTCAAAGGCAGCCACATCGTTGTCGAGCGGCTGTTCGATCATGACCGCGCCTACATCTTCCAGAACGCCGACGGGCGCATCTGCTTCGCCATCCCCTACGAGCAGGACTTCACCCTGATCGGCACGACCGACGAGGATTTTCATGGCGATCCCGCGACGGCGGCAATCACGGATCGCGAAACCGACTATCTGCTGGCGGCGGTGAGCGAGTACCTGGCCACCCCCGTCACCCGGGACAGCATTCGCTGGACCTATGCCGGGGTGCGCCCGCTCTACGACGACGGCGCTTCCAAGGCGCAGGAGGCGACGCGGGACTATGTCCTCAGCCTCGATGCGCCGGCAGGCGAGGCGCCGCTCCTGTCCGTGTTCGGCGGCAAGATCACCACCTACAGGAGGCTCGCCGAGGAGGCGCTGTCGCATCTCACGGCGACCTTCCCGCACATGCGGGGAGCGTGGACGAAGACGGCGACGCTGCCGGGCGGCGACATCAAGCCGACGCTGTTTGGCGAGTGGGAGCGGAACAAGGGCGAGCGTTACCCCTTCCTCGAGCCGTGGCTGGTCTGGCGTCTCTGCCGCGCCTACGGCACGCGGATCGACTTCCTCCTGTCCGACGTCGAGCGGCACGAGGATATGGGCATCGACTTCGGCGCCGGGCTCAGCCAGCGCGAGGTCGACTACCTCGTTGAGAACGAATTTGCGGAGACCGCGGAGGACATCCTCTGGCGCCGCTCGAAGCTCGGACTCCATATCGGCGAGCAAGGCCGCGCCGCGCTCGAGGCGTATCTCGCGCGGGCCAGCGAAGCCCCGCAGGCGGTGGGAGCGCAATGAATATGGCGCCCCGATCGATCCGCCCTACTTCATTCCCTGCCGCAACGACGGCACGGACAGCGTTCGGTGATCTGCGCGCGGCGGCGAGCCGCGGCGTGCGGACAGCGATAAAGCCGGAACGGATAACGGTGCCCCGTTCCGGTCAAGAACTGCAACAGGCGCCATCATGGAGGAAGCGATCATGTCATACCGGTACACGGTATCAGCAGCGGCGCTGCTGGTAGCGCTCGGGACCGGCCCCTCCTTCGCGGACATGGCAGCCGCGGAGCGCTGGGTCGATTCCGAGTTCCAACCTTCGGTTCTCTCCCGGGACGAGCAGCTGAAGGAGATGGAGTGGTTCATCAATGCCGCGCAGCCCTTCGCCGGCATGGAAATCAACGTGCTGTCGGAAGGCGTTCCGGCACACTTCTATGAATCGCAGACACTCACCAAGGCCTTCGAGGAGATCACCGGCATCAAGGTGAACCACCAGATCCTCGGCGAGGGCGAGGTCGTGCAGGCGGTCCAGACCCAAATGCAGACCAACCGCAATCTGTATGACGCCTACGTCAACGATTCCGACCTGATCGGAACGCATTCCCGGCTGCAGAGCGCGGTCAACCTGACCGACTGGATGGCCGGCGAAGGGCAGGACGTCACCAGCCCGACCCTCGACCTCGACGACTTCATCGGGATTTCGTTCACCACCGGTCCGGACGGCAAGCTCTGGCAGCTGCCCGACCAGCAGTTCGCCAACCTCTACTGGTTCCGCAAGGACTGGTTCGACCGCCCTGA
Source organism: Bauldia sp. (assembly GCA_022841545.1). Taxonomy (GTDB): domain Bacteria; phylum Pseudomonadota; class Alphaproteobacteria; order Rhizobiales; family Kaistiaceae; genus Bauldia. The sequence goes on from JALHRF010000098.1 coordinate 10,545, forward strand.
GATCAAGGAGCAGTTCAAGGCCAAGTACGGCTACGACCTTGGCGTCCCGGTCAACTGGTCGGCCTATGAGGATATCGCCGACTTCTTCACCAACGACGTGAAGGAGATCGACGGCGTTCGCATCTACGGCCACATGGACTACGGCAAGCGCGCCCCCGACCTCGGCTGGCGCATGACCGACGCGTGGCTGTCGATGGCGGGATCGACCTCGCCGGGCCTGCCCAACGGGCGTCCCATCGACGAGTGGGGCATCCGCATGGAGGACGGCACCTGCAACCCGCAGGGCGCGTCGGTCACCCGCGGCGGCGGCACCAATGCCCCCGCCTCGGTCTACGCCATCGCCAAGTGGGACGAATGGCTGCGGGCCTACGCGCCTCCGGGGGCGGCCGACCTCGACTTCTACCAGTCGCTGCCGGCGCTCAGCCAGGGCAACGTCGCCCAGCAGATCTTCTGGTACACGGCGTTCCTGCCCGACATGGTCAAGCCGAAGGCCGAAGGCAACAACACCGTCGACGACGCGGGCAACGTTCTCTGGCGGATGGCGCCCTCGCCGCACGGCCCGTACTGGAAGGAGGGCATGAAGCTCGGCTACCAGGACGTCGGCTCATGGACGCTGTTCAACTCGACCCCGGTCGATCGTCGCAAGGCTGCCTGGCTCTACGCCCAGTTCGTTACCTCGAAGACCGTCGACCTGAAGAAGACCCATGTCGGTCTGACGATCATCCGCGACTCGACGATCAATCATGAGTCGTTCACCGAGCGGGCGCCGCAGCTTGGCGGTCTCGTCGAGTTCTACCGGTCCCCCGACCGCGTGAACTGGACGCCGACCGGGATCAACGTCCCCGACTATCCGAAGCTGGCCCAGCTCTGGTGGCAGCAGATCGGCGACGTGAACTCCGGTGCGTTCACGCCTCAGGAGGCCATGGACCGTCTCGCCGGCGAGATGGACGACATCATGGCGCGCATGCAGGCGGCGGACGAAGCCAACAACACCTATGGCGGATGCGGCCCGCGGCTCAACCCGGTGGTTGACGCGTCGGAGTGGATAGGCAAGGCCGACGGACCTGCCGCCAAGCTCGAGAACGAAAAAGAGCCTGGCCAGACCATCGCCTATGAGGAACTGATCCAGCGCTGGACGACCGAGTAGCGCGAAGCAGCTACCGTCCGGGGCGTGCCTTCGGGTACGCTCCGGACGGACTTCCGCCAGACAAAACAAGAAGCGGGAACCAGGGCAAGGAAGCGCGGCCGAGATGTCCCTCGAGCTCAGGAACGTGACCTATCGCGTCGGCGCCGATCTCTTCATCGGCGACACCAGCCTCGTGCTGGAGGACGGCACGTTCAACATCCTCCTCGGCCCCACGCTCGCCGGCAAGACTACGCTGATGCAGATCATGGCCGGGCTGATCGCGCCGAGTACCGGAGAGATATGGTTCCGCGGCAGGAATGTCGGTGGCGTGCCGGTGCAGAAGCGCAATGTCGCGATGGTCTACCAGCAGTTCATCAACTACCCGAATTTCACGGTGTACGAGAACATCGCGTCGCCGTTGCGGGTGGCCGGCGTCCCCGCCGCCGAGATCAAGGCGAAGGTCGGCCAGACGGCGGAGCTCTTACGGCTCACGCCGATGCTCGACCGGCGGCCGTCGCAGCTCTCCGGCGGCCAGCAGCAACGGACGGCGATCGCCCGTGCGCTGGTCAAGGATTCCGACCTGATCCTGCTCGACGAGCCGCTCGCCAACCTCGACTACAAGCTCCGCGAGGAGCTTCGCGACGAGCTGCCCCGCTTCTTCGAGGGGGGCCGACGCATCGTCGTCTACGCCACCACCGAGCCGACCGAGGCGCTGCTCTTCGGCGGCAACACCGCGACGCTGCACGAGGGCCGGATCACCCAGTTCGGCCCGACCGCGGAAACCTATCGCAAGCCCTCGGATCTGATCACCGCCGAGGTTTTCTCCGACCCGCCGATCAACACGGCGCCCGCGCGAAAGCGTGGTGGCGAGATCCTGATCGGCGATGCTTTCCGACTGCCGGCCGGCAAGGTCGGCGGCGCCGTCCCCGACGGCGATTACACCATCGGCATCCGTCCCCACCACATCAGCCCGGTCGCGCGCGACGGCGGCGCCGCGGTCGAGGGCCGGGTCATCATCGCGGAACTCAGCGGATCGGAGAGCGTGGTGCATTTCGATCTCGGCGGTCGCACCTGGGTCTCGCAATCGCACGGCATCCACCCGTTCGAGGTGGGGTCGATGGCGCGGCTCTATGTCGATGTCGACCAGAGCTTCTTCTTCGACCGAAGCGGGCACTTCGTTGCCGGAGGCGGCTATGGCTAGGATCACGCTCGACGCCCTCCGCCACAGCTACGTCGCAGAGCCGAAGTCCGAGTCGGACTGGGCGCTGAAGCGGCTTGACCTCGATCTCTCCGACGGCGGCGCCTATGCGCTGCTCGGCCCCTCGGGTTGCGGCAAGACCACGCTCCTCAACCTGATTTCGGGCCTCCAGCGCCCGACGGAGGGCCGCATCCTGTTCGACGGCCGCGACGTCACCGACGCGACGCCGGAGGCGCGCAACATCGCCCAGGTCTTCCAGTTCCCGGTCATCTACGACACCATGACCGTTTACGCGAACCTGGCCTTCCCGCTTCGCAACCGCGGCATCCCGGCCAAGGAGGCCGACGCCCGCGTCCGCGAGATCGCGGCGATGCTCGAGCTCGAGGCGACGCTGGACAAGCGGGCGGCCGGGCTCACCGCGGACGGCAAGCAGAAGATTTCGCTCGGCCGAGGCCTGGTCCGCTCCGACGTCAACGTCATCATGTTCGACGAGCCGCTGACGGTCATCGATCCGCATCTCAAGTGGGTGCTCCGCTCGAAGCTCAAGGAACTCCACCAGCGCATCCGCCGCACGATGATCTACGTCACCCACGACCAGACCGAGGCGCTGACCTTCGCCGACGAGGTGGTGGTGATGAACGAGGGCGAGATCGTGCAGGTCGGAACCCCGGTGGAGTTGTTCGAGCGGCCGCGCCACACCTTCGTCGGCCACTTCATCGGCTCGCCGGGAATGAACGTGCTGCCATGCGAGGTGCGGGAGGGACGCGTCACCTTCGCGGGCCATGCGGTCGAGGCACTGAATGCCGGGAAGGCAAAGGGCGGCGGCAAGCGCCTCCAGCTTGGCGTCCGGCCGGAGTTCGTCAGCATCGCCGGGGAGGGCATTCCCGTCGACATCGTCAAGGTGCTCGACGCCGGCCGCTACCGCATCGTCGAGGCGCGCGCCGACCAAAGCACGATCAAGTTGCTGGTCAGAGAGAGCGAGGCGGTGCCGGAGGGGAAGACCCACCTCCGCTTCGATCCCGGACACACGCAAGTCTACGAAGACGGCTGGATGGTGACGTGAGGAGCCGCCGATGAACAAGATCGTCAATCAGCGGGCGTGGTTCTTCGTCCTGCCCGTCGTGGTTCTGGTGATGTTCAACGCCATCATTCCGCTGATGACGGTGGTGAACTTCTCGGTTCAGGAGACCTTCGGCGACAACGTGTTCTTCTGGGCCGGGGTGCGGTGGTTCGAGGATGTGCTCAACTCGGAGCGCTTCCACGCGGCGCTCTTTCGTTCCCTTCTCTTCACCGGCCTGATCCTCGTCATTGAAATTCCGCTTGGCCTGATGATCGCGCTGTCGATGCCCCGCCGTGGTCCCTGGGTGTCGGTCTGCCTGGTGCTGATGGCCCTGCCGCTCCTCATCCCGTGGAACGTCGTCGGCGCAATGTGGAACATCATGGCGCTCCCGGACATCGGGCTCCTCGGCCGCGGCCTGAACGCCCTCGGCATCCCCTTCAACTACACGCGCCAGCCGGTCTCGGCGTGGTTCACCGTGATCCTCATGGACGTTTGGCACTGGACGTCGCTGGTCGTGCTCCTCTGCTATGCGGGGCTGGTCTCGATCCCCGACGCCTACTACCAGGCCGCCAAGATCGACGGGGCCAGACCCTGGGCGGTGTTCCGCTACATCCAGCTCCCCAAGCTCAAGTACGTGCTGACCATCGCCATCCTCCTGCGCTTCATGGACTCGTTCATGATCTACACCGAAGTGGTGGTGCTCACCGGCGGTGGTCCGGGCAACGCGACCACGTTCCTGTCGATCGACCTGGTCAAGGCGGCGCTCGGCCAGTTCGACCTCGGGCCGGCGGCTGCCATGTCGCTGATCTACTTCCTGATCATCCTCCTCCTCAGCTGGCTGTTCTACACGCTGATGATGCGCAACGAGGCGAGGTGAGTGATGGCCGCGCGATCCGAAGCCTCCGCAGTCGCCATGCCCGCCGCCCGGCGGGTTCGAACCGGGCCGGTGTTCCGCGCCCGCTACCTGATTCCGGCGATCTACATCGTCGCGCTGCTCCTGCCGATCTACTGGCTCCTGAACATGTCGTTCAAGACCACCAACGAGATCCTGGGCGGCTTCACGCTCTGGCCGCAGAACTTCACGCTGGAGAACTACGAGGCGATCTTCGTCGATCCGACCTGGTACATGGGCTACGTCAACTCGCTCACCTATGTGCTGATCAACATGGTGCTGTCTGTGTCGGTAGCGCTGCCGGCGGCCTATGCGTTCTCCCGCTACCGCTTCATCGGCGACAAGCACCTCTTTTTCTGGTTGCTGACCAACCGCATGGCGCCGCCGGCGGTGTTCGCGCTGCCTTTCCTCCAGCTCTACTCAGCGGTCGGGCTGTTCGACACGCCGTGGGCGGTGGCGCTCGCCCACACGCTCTTCAACATTCCGCTCGCGGTCTGGATCCTTGAAGGCTTCATGTCGGGCGTGCCGAAGGAACTCGACGAGACCGCCTATGTCGACGGCTATTCGTTCCCCGGCTTCTTCTTCAAGATCTTCATGCCGACCATTGCCGCAGGCATCGGCGTCGCCTGCTTCTTCTGCTTCATGTTTTCGTGGGTCGAGCTGCTCCTCGCCAAGACGCTGACCTCGGTCAACGCGAAGCCGATTGCGGCGGTGATGACGCGGACCGCCAGCACCTCGGGCTATGAACTCGGCCTGCTTGCCGCCGCCGGATCGCTGACGCTGATCCCCGGCGCCTTGGTCATCTTCTTCGTGCGCAACTACATCGCCAAGGGCTTCGCCCTCGGGCGGGTGTGAGGAGGCACCATGCAGGGCACCGACCTCATCTCATGGATGGCATGGACCTGGCCGACGGCCGCGTTCTTCGCCTTCATCCTCGCCTGCCTGATCGGCATGACGGTGTGGGAAATCGCCTCGCCGGGCGGCGCGCCCCGCCGCGGCATCCTCGGGCTCGAGACGACCCGCGGCGACCGCCTGTTCATCTCGCTGCTCGGCTCGGCCTACATCTGCCTCGCCTGGCTCGGGTTCCTCGGGCCGCCGCTCTGGGCGCCCGTCGGCATCTCCGCCGTCTACGCCTTCATCGTCTTCCGCTGGGTGTGACGGCGCGAGCATGGCCTCCCACATCCTCGCCATCGACCAGGGCACCACGTCCTCCCGCGCAATTGTCTTCGACGCGAAGATGACCGTCGCCGGCGTCGCCCAGCAGGAGTTCCCGCAGCACTTCCCGAAGCCCGGCTGGGTCGAGCACGATCCGGACGAGATCTGGGAGAGCGTCGTCTCGACCGCAAAGGCGGCGCTCCGGAAGGCAAAGGTGAAGGCGGTCGGCATTGCCGGCATCGGCATCACCAACCAGCGCGAGACGGTGGTGATCTGGAACCGGAAGACCGGGAAGCCGATCCATCGCGCCATCGTCTGGCAGGACCGCCGCACTGCCGAGGCCTGCGCCGTGCTTCGGAAGGCCGGGGTCGAGGCTGAGGTCACGGCCCGGACCGGCCTTCTCCTCGACCCGTATTTCTCCGCGACCAAGGTCGCCTGGCTCCTCGATCGAGTGAAGGGCGCGCGTGCGAAGGCCGAACGCTGCGAACTTGCCTTCGGCACGATCGACTCGTTCCTGATCTGGCGGCTCACCGGCGGCAAGGTCCACGCCACCGATGCCACCAACGCATCGCGGACGATGCTGTTCAATATCCATGACGGCGCGTGGGACGACGATCTTCTCCGCATCTTCAACGTACCCCGCGCCATCCTCCCCGATGTCAGGGATTGCGCCGCCGATTACGGCACGACGGAGCCGTCGATCCTCGGCAAGGCGATCCCTATCCTCGGGGTGGCCGGCGACCAGCAGGCGGCGACGATCGGCCAGGCGTGCTTCAAGCCGGGCATGCTCAAGTCGACCTACGGCACCGGCTGCTTCGCGCTCCTCAATACCGGTGACCGGCCGGTCATGTCGCGGAGCCGCCTCCTCACCACCATCGCATACCAGTTCGACGGAAAGCGCACTTACGCGCTGGAAGGATCGATCTTCGTCGCCGGCGCCGCGGTCCAGTGGCTTCGCGATGGCCTCGGCATCATCGGCCATGCCGCCGAATCGCAGGCGCTGGCGGAAAGCGCCGCACCGGACCACGGCATCCATTTCGTGCCGGCCCTGGTCGGCCTCGGCGCGCCGCATTGGGACGCCGACGCCCGCGGGGCGATCTTCGGCATCACCCGTGGCACGACGCGGGCCGAGGTCGCCCGCGCCGCGCTCGAATCGGTGGCCTTCCAGACCCGCGACCTGCTCGAGGCGATGCGCGGCGACTGGGGTGCGGCAGAGACGGGCACCGTGCTCCGGGTTGATGGCGGCATGGTCGCCTCGGACTGGACGATGCAGTTCCTAGCCGACATCCTCGGCGCGCCTGTCGACCGGCCGAAAGTGCTGGAAACCACGGCCCTTGGCGCCGCCTACCTCGCCGGACTCAAGGCCGGTCTCTACCCGCCGCCGGCGACCTTTGCCAAGGCGTGGACATATGAGCGCCGCTTCAGGCCCAAGATGCGCGCGGCGGAGCGCGACGCCCTCTACGCCGGCTGGCAACGCGCAGTGGCGCGGACACTGAGCCGCTGACGGGGAGGGGAGCGGCGTCGCCGCCGCTCCCGGTATCGCCTAATCAGAGCCGGTCGATCGCGAGCTGCGACCGGTCGCCGAGCCACACCGCCTCGAACAGGCGCGTCGTCTCTGCGAGGTTCGGATCGCCGGCCTTCGCCTCGGCTTGCATCAGGCCCCAGAGCGCCCAGCCGTTCTTCGGCAGCTTCTTGAGTGCCTCGCGGAACATCGCCGCCGACTCCGCGTAGCGGCCCTGCTCATAGAGCACGGCGGCAAGGGTCTGCCGGACTGGGTAGTACCAGTATGGCGGCTCCATGTAGGCGATCGAGTCTTCGAGGGCGGCCGCCTCCCGGAGCTTCGCCTCGGCGGCCTTGAAGTCGCCCCCGGCCTGGTCGACCCGCGCCTCGACGATGCTCTGGGCGATGCCGAGCACCACGTCCGCCGGCAGGTACTGCGCTTCGAGCGCCGAGAAGTCGGCGGTGTCGATCAGGGTCTCGATGGCCGCAGCCTCGTCCGCCGCCTCCTCGACTGCCCCGAGCCGTGCCAGCGCAACGCCGCGGGCATAGTGCCAGTAGCCCTTGACGAAGGGGAACCGGTCGCCGGGGTCGGGCATCGCCGCGATGGCGTCGGGATCGGCGAACATCGCTGCTGCCGAGTAGGGCGCGGTCTTGATCGCCTGCACCCAGGCGAGTTCGTCCGAGACGGCGTCCGATGTGATCGCGCCGAGCTTCGCCGCCGCCTCCAGTGCATCGTCGCTCGCGCCCGACATCTGCGCGGCTACCAGCAGGAAGTGGACGTTGTGCGGATAGTAGCCGTAGCGGTAGAGCGGGCTTGCGGCATCTCCCATCTGGCGGAGCATCGCCTCGTCGGCGGCGACCGCCTCGCGGTTCACGGCGAGCGAGTCGGCATGGCGTCCGACGCGGGCATAGATGTGCGCCGGCATGTGGACGAGGTGCCCGGCTGCCGGCGTTGAGCCGCGGAGGAGATCGGCATAGGGTTCGGCCCGTTCCGGCGTCGCCGAGGCCTCGACCGCGTGAATGTAGAGGTGCGCCGCGGCCGGGTGATGCGGATCGACCGCGAGGGCTGCTTCCAACGTGGCGACGATCTCGCCGGCGTTGCCCTTGGGGGTCTCGCCGCCTGCCTCCCAGTAGTCCCACGGCTGCAGGTTCATCAGTGCGTCGGCGAACAGCACCTGGATGTCGACATCGGCCGGATAGGTCTTCGCCACGCCGCGCATGGCGTCGGCCCAGGCGAGGTTGAGGGCGGCGCGGTCGGCTTCCGGGTCGGCCGCGTAACGCTCGGCGAGTGCGGCGATCAGCGCCTGTTCCTTCGCCGTTGCCGTCGGGGCAAGCGCGATCGCGCGGGACAGCGCGGCAAAGGCCGGAGCGATCGCCTCCGGGCGCATTCCGTCGTTGATGTTCTGGCCGAGCACGAATGCCTCGCCCCAGAAGGCCATTGCGGCATTCGGGTCGAGCCGTTGCGACTCGATGAAGGCTCGACGCGCCTCGCTGTGGTTGAAGGCCCAGGCGAGCTTGAGGCCCTGGTCGAAATAGGCCTGCGCCTCCGGGACCGACGTCGTCACCGGGAACGTACCCTTGCCGAGGCCGGTATAGAGCGGTGGACGCTGCATGCTGTTGGTGACCGGCGCCGGCGGTGATTCGGCAGCAAAGCCGACACCGGGCTTGAACAACTCCGTGCGGCGGTGGTCGTCATGGGCTGCGGCATTGAACGCCAGCAGGGACATGCCTGAGAGGAGGGCTGCAGCGAAAGCGGCAGGACGGGGGATCGCGTACATGGAATCGGGGTCCTTGAGCCTGAGGTGGTCGACACCGGCGGGCACGTTTGCCGGCCGCGGGGGCGACGGATCGGGGCGGAGGATGATCGAATCGGGCGACCGGCTCCAGAAAGCGCGCGGTCCAGTCCTGTCGATTTGCCAAGGAACCAAACAAATTCAGTATATTGCTCAGCGCCGCAAGGTCCCTTGCCGATCCCGATGGGCCCGGTTCGTTCTCGTCAACTGCACCTATGGTAGGGATACCGGGTGACGGTTCGCCCGGCCGTTCACAAGAATCCATCGCCTCGGCCGCACAAATCCTTGAAAAATAAGGATACACTGTTCCTTCAGCATGCGCCGGCCACAGTGGTGCCTGCGAGGGGAGAGACGACGACGGGCACGGCCGCGAGACGGTCGCGCTCGAACGGGGATTTATCGCGTTGCGCGGAGTCGGTCCTGGCCGCACCCTGATGGTACTGGCGCTGACGCTTGTAGTGGGCGTCGGATCGGTCACGCCGTCGTTCGGCATCTGGCCGTTCACGCGCCGCGACAGGGAAGTCGTCCCCGACGCGATGCCCTACACCGTCGAGGTCGTCTTCAACGGCGGCACCCGGCGCGAGCAGAGGGCGCTGCGCAATTCGTCGAACCTCTATGCGCTCCGCCGCGAGCCACCTTCCGGCATCGTCGGCCTCCTCGCCCGCGCCCGCGCCGACGTGCCCCGGCTCACCGCCGCGCTCTACCGCGAGGCGCTCTATGCGGGACAGATTTCGATCACCATCGACGGCCGCCCGCTCGCCTCGTTCAGCCCGTTCGACGACGTCTCGACCCGGCCGGTGCCGGTCCGGATCGAGATCACCCCCCGCGAGCCGTTCCACTTCGGCGTCGTGAGCGCGGCGCCGCTGCCGCCGGGAATGACCCTGAAAGAGGTAGGCCTCGTCCCCGGCAACCTCGCCGACTCCGATACGATCGTCGCCGCGGAGGCGGCGATCGCCAATGGCTGGCGGAAGCTCGGCCACCCGCTCGCCGTCGCCTATGAGCACGACATCATCGCCAACCATGCCGATCGAATCCTCGACGTGTCGTTGACCGTCG
>JALHRF010000099.1 GCA_022841545.1 Bauldia sp.
GGCCTGGAAATGCTATGGGCGCAAACCTGCGGGCGTAATTCCGCATTTTTCCTGCAAGTTCGACCACGGGCATCCTCATGCCCCACCCACTCCGTGGGAATAAGCGCAAACGAGATCTCGAAGGTCGCCGCATAGCCGAATAGCTATCGTGGCCGCCGCATCAATCCTCGGCGGCCGAAAGCAGTGCCATCAGCGCACCCGCATCCGCAAGCGCGTCCACCCGCCAGATCCGGTCGATGATCGCGTCCACCCGGCTCGTCGATCTGCCGCCGGCGGCCAGGGCGCGGACCTTCGCTTCGATCTCGGCGTCGCTCATCGGCTTCCCGAGGCTGCCGCGAGCGTCGACGACGGTGGCAGTGAAGGTGCGCCCGTCCTTGAGCCGGACCTCGACCCGCGCCGCGCCCTTCGGCAGTGTCGCATCGAGGCGCGGGCTGACGATGGCGCGGAACGCCCGCACGCGCGGGTCGTCGGCCGCTGCCAGCGAATGCTCGGCAAGGCCCGCCGCGCCGAACAGGAAGGCGACGGCGGCGCTGTGCTGGATCGAGACCCGCGCATCCCGCTCGTTCCGCACCGCACGGTCGCCGCGGGCAAGCAGCAGCGCATCGCCGCTGACAGTCACGGCCTCGATCATGGCGGCGTCGATGGCGTGATCCGCGCGGAGTTCGAGGCAGGCGTCGATCACCGCATGCAGCACCACGCCGCTCGGATAAGGCTTGAAGGCATTGGCGAGGAGTTCCCAGTCGCGCCCGAGCCCGCCAAGCATCAGCGCGATGTCGGGCACGTCGCCCGAGGCCCGCGCCCAACCGAGCGGCCCTTCGATCGCGCCCGGCGCCGCTTCGTAGCCGGCCTCCGCCATCAGCGCCGCCAGCAACCCGTTCCGCGCCGCGTTGCCGACACCGATGTTTTTCGCCGCCGTCGTCAGGTTCTCGACCAGCCCCGCCGCTTCGCTCGCGGCGATGCCGAGCGCATGCGCTGTCTGCTCCGCCGACAGGCCGAGGAGCTTCGCCGCGGCGGCAGCGGCGCCGAACACCCCGCAGGTCGCGGTGATGTGCCAGCCGCGCGCATAATGGGCCGGCGAGACCGCATTGCCGATCCGGCATTCGACCTCCATGCCGAGCGCGAGAGCCGTGAGCATCGCCTCCCCAGTTGCGCCACGGCTTTCGGCGAGCGCGAGCACGACGGGGGCGACCGGCGCCGTCGGGTGGATCACCGTGGCGAGGTGCGTGTCGTCGAAGTCGAAAAGATTGCCGGCGATGGCGTTGACGAAAGCCGCGTTGAGGACGTCGAAGCGCTCGGTGCGGCCGATCAGGCTCGCCCGCGGGGGGCCGCTCACGCCGGCGAGGACGCTGACGGCCGCCGCGACCGGCCCCTCGTCGGCCGCCCCGAGTGCACAGCCGACGAAATTGAGGAGCGACCGCTTCGCCTGGCGGCGGACCATGTCGCCGAGATCGTCCCACGACGAGCAAGCGACGAAGGCCCCCAGCGCCTCGCTGGCCGTCGGCCTGTTCACAGCGTCCGCCGGCATGGGCATGGGCGTTGCGCGTCAGGCCGTGGCGGCGTAGCGGCGCGCCAGCGTCGACAGCCCGACGGCGAAGACCAGGATGCCGCCCTTGAAGATCGGCTGGAAGTGGGTCGGCGCGCCGAAGATCGAGAGGCCGTTGAAGCCGACGGCGAGGATCATCACCCCGACGAGGGTGCCGAGGATGTGGAACTGCCCCTCGCGGAGCGTGGCCGAGCCGAGGAAGACGGCGGCGAAGGCGTTGAGGAGATAGCCATCGCCGGCGCCGAGCGTACCGCTGCCGAGGAGCGACGACAGGAGAATGCCGGTGAGCGCCGCGCAGAACCCCGCGGTCATGAAGGCGAAGAGCTTGATGCGGTCGACGCGGATTCCGGAGAGCCGGGCCGCCTCGATGTTGCTGCCCACCGCCTGCATCTTCTGGCCGAGGTCGGTCTTGTTGAGGACCACCCAAAGGATGCCGAGCACCACGAACATGATGATGACGGGGTTCGGGATTCCGAACAGGAGCCGTCCGATCGAGATCGAGGTGAATTCGCGCGGAATGCCGACCGCGATCGGGAAGGCGCTGTAGGAGAAGCCGATGCCCGAGAGGATGGTGCCGACGCCGAGCGTGGCGATCACCGCGTTGATGCCGACCTTGGTGACGAGCAGCCCGTTGATGCAGCCGATGAACGTGCCGAGCGCGAGCGCGGCGATGATCGCGACCGGGATCGGAAAGCCCTGGTTGGCCATCAGGCCGCAGACGATGAGGCCGATGAAGCTCGCGACGAAGCCGATGGAAAGGTCGAACTCGCCCACCACCAGCGTATAGGTCAGCCCGGCGGCGATGATCGCGGTCAGCGACGCCTGGCTCAGGATGTTGAGGAAGTTGGCCGTCGAGAAGAAGGTCGTCGGGGCGGCGATCGAGAAGAACACGATCATCGCCAGAAGGCCGATGATCGTGCCGTAGCGCGAGACGAAGATCAGGACGCCGCGCCTCGTGCCTCGGGCGGGCCGGATGCCTGAACCCGCGTTCTGATCCTCTGCCACCGTTGTCACGACCGGGTCCCTTCCCCTTCGTTCGCTCCCGCGATCTCGCTCCCATGCATATAGCTGAGCTCGATGATCCGGGCTTCGCTGATCTCGTCGCCGGCCAGTTCGCCGGTGACATGCCCCTCGCGCAGCACCACCACCCGGTCGGCGAGGATGGCAAGCTCCTCCACGTCCGACGAGATGACGATGATGCCGACGCCGCTCCGCGCCAGTTCGCGGATCGCGTCGTGGATCTCCTCGCGGGCGCCGACATCGACGCCCCGCGACGGCTCGTCCAGAATGAGCAGCCTGGTGCCCGGCCGCAGCCAGCGGGCGATCATCGTCTTCTGCTGGTTGCCGCCGGAGAGGCCGCTGATCTTCGCCCCTGCGCCGGGCGCCTTGACGCTCAGCTCGGTCATCAGCCGTTCCGCGCGCGACCGCGACTTGCCGGCCGAAACGAACGGAAGGCCCGGCATCGAGCGGAGCTGCGTGAGCGAGGCGAGGTTGATGTTGAAGCCGACCGACTGGTCGAGCATCATCCCCTGCGCCCGCCGCTCTTCCGGCACGAGCGCGATTCCCTTGGCGACGGCATCCGCCTCGTCGGCGACGTGAATGCGCTTTCCGTCGAGCTCGAAATGGCCGCCCTCGAGGCGGTCGACGCCGAGCGCCAGCCGCGCCACTTCCGTCCGACCCGAGCCGACCAGGCCGCCGAGGGCGAAGACCTCGCCCGGGAAGACGTCGAAGCTGACGCCCTTCACCGCCGTCCCGCGCGACACGGCGCGCGCCGAGAACAGCGGCGTGCCGTCGCGGGCGATCGCTCCCCGGCTGCGCTGCTCGCCGGCGCCGACGTCGTGGCCGATGATGGCGCGCACCAGTCCCTTCTTGTCGAGCCGCCCGCGCACCGCCTGGCCGACGATCGCGCCGTCGCGGAGGATGGTGATGCGGTCGGAGAGGTCGAGCACCTCGTCGAGCCGGTGCGAGACGTAGAGGATGGCAACGCCGTCGCGGGCTAGGTCGCGGATGATCGAGAAGAGCTGCTCGCTCTCGGCCGCCGAGAGCGATGCGGTCGGCTCGTCCATGGCGATCAGGCTCGCCTTCCGGACCAGCGCCTTCGAGATCATCACCAGCCAGCGCTCGGCGACGCTCAGCTCGGAGACCCGCGTCTCGAGCGGGAAGCGGATGCCGATCCGCTCGGCGGCGGCGCGCGCGGCGATGCTCGACCGCTTCCAGTCGATCAGGAACAGGCGCGTCGCCTTGGGCACGCCGAGAAGCATGTTCTCGAGCGCGCTGAAATGGGGGATGAGGTTGAGTTCCTGGTGGATGAAGGCGAGCCCGGCCGCCTCGCTCGCCCGCGGCGAGCCATGCCGGAGCGGCTCCCCGTCGATGGCGATCGTGCCGCGATCCGGCACGGTCACGCCGGCGAGGCAGCGGATCAGCGTCGACTTGCCGGCCCCGTTCGCCCCGACCAGGCCGTGCACCTCGCCGCGGCTGATGTCGAGGTTGATGTCGCGGAGCGCGACCTCGCCGCCGAAGTGCTTGTCGAGGCCACGGATCTCCATCCATGGCCGAACACCCTGCCGCGGGGCGGCAGGGTGCTCGCTTTCAGGCAAATGGGCAGCCTTACTGTGCAGGGTGGTCCGCCATGAACTGGTCGACATTGTCCTTGGTCACGACGACGCCGGGGATCTCGATGGTCTTGGCTTCCCAGGCATCGCCCGCCGCGATCGAGTCGAGGATGGCCTGGAACACGGCCTCGCCCTCGGCGAAGGCAGGCTGCCACACCGTCGCGGTCATGTCGCCGTCCTTGACCAGCTGCACGCCCTGCGGGCTGCCGTTGATCGAGACGGTGGTGACGTCGGTGCGCGCGTTCTGGCGAAGCGCGGCGACGGCGCCCTGCGTCGGCTCGTCCCAGCACGACCAGATGGCGAGCTTCTTCTCGCCGCCGGCCGGGTTGGCGGTCAGCCAGTTGGCCGCCGCCGCGTTGCCGTTCTCGACCTGACCGGGGACCACCACCTCGTGGTAGGTGACGGTGATGTTGTCCTTGCCCTTGACGCCCTCGTCGAACGCCATGCCGCGGTCGATGCAGAGCTTGCCGGGGTGGAAGGTGAGGGCGAGGATCTCGGCCGGCGCGTCGCCGACCTGGCTGAGCAGGTAGTCGATCGAGTCCTTGCCGACGGTCTGGCCGCTGGTGGTGACCACGATCCCGTCGACGATCTCGCCGCCCCAGGTGGCAACCGGAATGCCGGCGGCTTTCGCGGCTTCCAGCCCTGAGCCGATCGAGCTCGAGGCGAAGGCGAGCACGAAGATCGCGTCGACCTTCTGCACGGCGAAGCTGCTCATCGCCGCGTTGGCCTGGTCGGCGCTGGCCTGCGTGTCGATCACCTTGACGTCCCAGCCGGCCGCGTTCGCCGCCTTGGTGGCGCCGCCGATAACGTCGATGTTGAGGGCGTCGTTGGCAAGCAGCGCGACGATGCCGAGCGTCTTCGCCTCGGCCATGCTGATCCCCGCGATCGACAGCATCGCTGCCGCCGAAAGCATCCCGACAAGTGTCTTCTTCATTGCTCTCTCCCTAAGGTCACTCAGCGTGACGTTCAAATCCCAATCGCCGGCTGTTGCCGCGCCCGCCCCCGAGGGGACGCCAGACCGCCGCCCGGCGCCGCAGATACCGGGGAGGCGCGCGGGGCGCCCGTGACGCCCCTGCCGCGCTTCCCCGGCAGGCCGGCAGCAAACGTCAGTCCTCCCGAAAGACCGTCCGACCCCTTCGAGTCTCGATCTTGGTAGCGGTATCTTGACGACAAACCGAGGAGGGCGCAAGGGCGGTCGTTCCTGGCGCGGCGGGTCAGCGGGGCGACGCCGGCCAGGCGAACATCTTGTAGTCGCGGGAAAGTAAGCCTTTTCCGGTTCTTCAGGCCGCGCGACACGGCGTCCGGTGAGCCGCGTCGCATCTCCCGTCGCAGGGCTCGACTTTGGCCGGCGGACTTGCGATACGGTACCGCTATCTGATCCGTTGCCGCTTGGGACGCTGCCGACCGCTCGCCCGTCGGCGGGCGAGGAGGTAGCCGCCGCCATTCCGGCCCGGCGCATCGCGGTGCCGATCTCGAGAGGAAGGAACGGGATTATGAACGTGACGTACGATTTTACCGGCAAGAACGTCCTCCTGATCGGAGGCACCACCGGCATCGGCCGCGCGACCGCGCTCGCCTTCGCGAAGTCCGGAGCCAATCTCTTCCTCACCGGCCTCGGCAGGGAAGCGGGCGCCGCCGTCGTCAAGGACGTGCGCGACAGCTCGGGCGTGGAGATCGAGTTCGCCGAGGTCAATGTCCGCGACCAGAAGGCGATGAAGGCCCTGCACGATCGGGCCTTCGAACGCTTCGGCCGCATCGACGTCGCCTTCAACAATGCCGGCATCCCGGGCAAGACCGCGCCGGTCCAGGACCTTGAGGAATCCGACTTCTACGACCTCATCGACGTCAACCTGAAGGGCATCTTTCTCGGCCTGAAATATCAGGTGCCGCACATGATCGCGGCGGGCGGCGGGGCGATCGTCAACACCTCGTCGCTGTTCGGCGTCATGGGCTTCGCCACCACGGCGGTCTATTGCGCCAGCAAGTGGGGCGTGATCGGCCTCACCAATTCCGTGGCGCTCGAAGTCGCGCGGAAGAACATCCGGGTCAATGCCATCGCGCCGGGTTCGGTGATGACGCCGCTCCTCAGCGGCATGTTCGGCAGCGAGCAGAGTGCGAAGGATACCGTCCTGCCGATGATCCCGATGGGCCGCATCAGCGACCCCTCGGAGATCGCCAACCTCGTCCTCTATCTCAGCTCCGACGCGGCATCCTTCATCACCGGACAGGCGGTCGTCATCGATGGCGGCGGCTTCGTCGCCGGCGCCGATAGTCTGTGAAGGCGCGGCTGCCAGCCCTCTGACGAGACTCTGGATTCGCGTCCTGCGTCCTTCGAGGCTCGCCGCAAACGCGGCGAGCACCTCAGGATGAGGGGAGTGGTTTGGCTCCATACATGACGCAAGTCATTGCGCCGCTTGTGGAAACACCAACCTCCTCATCCTGAGGTGCTCGGTCGCCCTGGCGACCGAGCCTCGAAGGACGCCAGGCCGGGAGTCCAAGGCCTCCCTTTGGAGCGCCAGCGATGAGCGACCCGCGTCAGGTCTTCGCCGCCTCCGCCACCTCGGCATTGTAGGCCTTGATCGCCTCGCTCGCGACCCGGAAGGCCTCGAGCGATGCCGGCACGCCGCCATAGATCGCGACCTGCATCAGGATCTCCTGGATCTGCTCCACGGTGACCCCGTTCCGGAGCGCGCCGCGGACGTGCAACCCGAGTTCGTGGTTGCGGTTCATGACGCTCAGCATGGCGATGTTGAGCATGCTCCGTGTTGCATGCGGCAGGCCTTCGCGGCCCCACACCTCGCCCCAGCAATAGGCCGTCACCAGCTCCTGGATCGGCCGGTTGAAATCGTCGGCGGCGGCCCACGATTTCTCCACATGCTGGGCGCCGAGCACCTTCTTGCGGTTCTCGAAACCCTTGTCGAACATGCTCTTTTCCATGCTTTCCGTCCGTCTCCTTGTGTCAGGCGACCTTGCTCTGTTCGCCGTCGGCCAGCGCGATCTCGACGACCTGCTGCCCGTGCTTCGTCAGCCGCGACGGGAACACCGTCTTCAGCCGGTCCTCGTGCACCGGGATGACCCGCCGCGCCTCGCCGCCCACCGCCTTCAGCATCGCGTCGCTGGCAAAAATCAGGTTCGACTGGCTCCCCACCGCAAGTCCGATCGGGACGATCTGCGGTGCGGCCGGATCGAGGCCGGTGAGATTGTCATAGGTGTAGATCAGGTCGCCGGCGAAGATCCAGGTGTCTCCGCTGTTCCGTGCACCGTCGTTCCGGATCGTCACGTACATCGAGCCGTAGGTGTGGGTGTCGGCGGCGAGGTGAACGTCGATCCCGGGCAGCACGTCCTCACGGTCGCCGTCGATGGCGATCATCCGTCCCTGACGGGCGAGTTCCACCGCCTTGGCGATGTCGCCGGGGTCGGTGCCCCCGACCAGGAAGCGGAACTCCGGGCCGAGCGTCAGCGCCCACACCCATTTGTCCAGCTCGCGCTGCTGGATATAGAACTTGGCGTTGGGGAAGTGGTCGAGCGCCCCCATGTGGTCGAAATGGGCGTGGGTGATGAACACCGTCGTCACGTCCTCGGGCCGCACGCCGCATTCGGCCAGCAGCTCCGCCGGCTGGTGGAAGTTGCTGACGCCATATGACTCGGCGATCTGCTTGCCGACGCCGACATGGTCGTAGCCGGTGTCGATGAGGATCGTCTCGCCCTTCCCCTTGAGCAGCGCCAGCCCATAGGGGAGTTTGCGGGTCCCCTGGTACATCGGGCCATAGAGCATGACGCTCAGCGGAAATTTCTCCACCGCAGCGTATTCGAGCACCCAGATCGAATAATCGGCCACCTTGTCCTCCCTCAGAACCTCAGTTCGGTCGCTTCTGTCCCCGGCGCGGCAGCGTGGACCGCGCAGCAGGATTGTGTGAGATCGACCATCTCGAAGCCGGGCAGGGCGCGACTCGCGAAGCGGAGATGGTCGGTTGCCGCGCGGAGTTCGCGGCTGAGCGCGAGCCTTGCCGCCTCCTCATTCCCTGTTAGCCGACGGTCCGCGATCAGGTCGGCGGCGCCGGCGGCGGCCCGGCAGGCCTCGGTCATGTGGTGATGGTGATGGGCCGCGCGATGCGGAACGGGCAGGGCGCGGAGCGCCTCGCCGATATTGCCGAGCGCCTCGCGGACCAGCCGGAGCGGCGTCTCGCGGTCGAAGGCGCCTTCGCGGCGGAGCATGGTCATCAGGGAGAGGCCCCCAAGCTGGGTCACGACATCGCGGAGCCGCTCGTGCAGCGGCTGGCAGGCGACGACATAGGCGAGGGCGGCGTCGCCGTGCGTCGTGTCGGAGGGTTTGGTCGCCATCGGCATTGATTTCCTATCGAGGCTCCCACGCCTCGCGCCTCCACGCGCCCAGCCCCGGTCTTATACGCGGCCTCGGTAGCGCTAACAAGATCGCCCGCCGGCAGACGCGAAAGTCGCTTGCCATTCCACCGCCCGCGGCGCTTTGATGGTGCCCGCTCGTGGTTTGACGCCGACGTCCGCTACCCTTTGCCTCCAGGCTCAGAGCGAATGTCGGAGTCATAAGGACCACGAGCAACCATGTTCCAGGGGAGCTCTTGAATTTGACATTTGAGAACTGCCCGAGACCCAACTGGGACCCAAATGTGAAATTCGCTTCACGAGCGAGCGGTTGAACGGCGGGATGAGCGACGAGACCAGGACGCCAAGGCGGCGGATCGGCGGCAGCGGCGCCAAGATGCGCGACGTCGCCGAGCGCGCCGGTGTATCGCCAATGACCGTTTCGCGCGCCTTGAGCACCCCCGACCGGGTTTCGGCGGAGATGCGCGAACGTGTCGAGCGGGCGGTCAAGGAAATCGGCTATCTGCCGAATCACCTGGCGAGCAGCCTGTCGTCGAACCGTTCGACGACCATCGGCCTGATTGTCCCGAGCATCGACAACTCGATCTACACCCAGACCATCAAGGGCCTGTCGGACGTCATCCGGCGCTCCGGGTTCCAGCTCATGATCTCCGAAGCCGGCTACGACCCGGCCGAGGAGGAGGAACTGATCGCCTCGCTCCTCACCCATCGGGTCAGCGGGCTGGTGCTCCACAACACCGAGCATACCGCCCAGGCCGCGACCATGATCCGCCAGTCGGGTGTGCCTGTGGTCGAGAACGGGAATCTGCCCCGCAATCCCGTCGATATGGCGGTCAGCTACTCCAACCATGCCGCCGCCCACGCCATGACCATGCACCTTGGCCGGCTGGGCTATCGCAAGATCGCCTTCGCGAGCCTCTCGTCGCTCAACAACGATCGCTCGCGCGACCGCATCGCCGGCTATCTCGACGCGCTGAAGGCGCTCGGCCAGGAACCGGACCCGCGGCTCATCATCGAGACGTCGCGCGGGCTCGCGGCGGGCGCCGAGGCCGTGGCGCGGGTGATCCAGGGCGTTCCCGAGGCCGACGCCCTGTTCTGCGCCGGCGACGTCCTCGCCGTGGGCGCCCTGTTCGAGTGCCAGCGGCGCGGCTGGGCCGTTCCCGGCCGCATCGCCATCGCCAGCTTCGACGACGTGGAACTGCTCCGCCACGTCACTCCGGCGGTGACCACCCTCCGCCTGCCGCGTTACGACATCGGCGAACGGACGGCGCAGATGCTCCTCAGCCGCATCATCGACGGCGCCGATCATCTCCGCGGCAGCGTCGTCGACCTCAAGTTCGAGATCATCCAGCGCGAGAGCGCCTGACGAGAGCGCCTGATCTGACGGTTCCCGTCGCCTTTGCGGCTTGCCAGCGCACCGGCGCGTCTTTAATGTCGCTTGGTAGCGGTACCAGATTGAACTGTGTCGGCGCGGGTTACTCCATTTGGCCTTCCATCCATGAATATTCACGAATCCGCCGTCGCTTCGCTGCCCCCCTCGGCATTGCAGGGCCGCATCGCGCTGGTGACAGGCTCGACCGAGGGGCTGGGGCTCGCGATTGCAGAGGCCTTCGCGCTCGCCGGTTGCGCCGTGATGCTGAACGGACTGGAGGCCGCCGAGGCGATCGAGGCGCGGTGCGCGGACCTTCGCGAGCGCGCCGGCGTGCCCGTCCTCTACCGCCGGGCCGACCTCGCCGAAGCCGGCGCTGTCGGGGACCTGGTGCAGGCGACCGTTGCCGAGCTCGGAGCCCTCGATATCCTCGTCAACAATGCGGTCGTCCGCCATTTCGCGCCGATCGTCGACTTTCCGCCGGAGCGCTGGGACGCGGCGCTGGCGGTCAATCTCTCCGCGGCTTTCCATGCGATTCGCCTGTCGCTGCCTGGCATGCGCCAGAGGAACTACGGGCGCATCTTCAACATGACGTCGGTCTATGGCCTCCGCGGTACCGTCGACCGGGTCGACTACATCACCACCAAGGCCGCGCTTCTTGGCCTGACGCGCTCGGTCGCGCTCGAGAATCTCGATTTCGACGTCACCTGCCACAGCATCTGTCCGGGATCGGTGCTCACCCCGAGCACAGAGGGGCGGGTGGTCCGGCTCATGGAGGACCGAAACCTCCCACGCGCAGAGGCCGAACTCGCCTTCCTCAAGGGCAAGCAGCCGGGCGGGCGCTTCGTCTCGCCGAAGAGCGTGACCGATCTTCTGGTCTTTCTGTGCGGGCCGATCGCCCGCGACATGACGGGGGCCATGCTCCCGGTCGAAGCCGGCTGGCTGGCGAGCTAGGCTTGCTTTGCCGGATGGCGCGTATTGGAGAATCATCGATGGCAGAAAAGTCACCGCTCGGTTTCATTGGCCTCGGGACCATGGGCAGCGTCATGGCCTCGCGGCTGATCGAGGCCGGCCACGCCCTCGTCGTCTACGACACCAGCGCCTCGGCCGTGCAGACGCTGGTCGAAAAAGGCGCCGTCGCGGCGCCGTCGGTGGCGTCGGTGGCGTCGTCGGCGGAGATCGTGTTCGCAAGCCTGCCGACTCCCGACGTCGTCCGCACGGTCGCCACCGGCGAGGGCGGCGTGATTGCCGGCGACAAGGTCCGCATCCTGGTCGATCTTTCGACCACCGGCCCGCGGGTTTCAGGCGAGGTCGCGGCGGCGCTGGCGAAGGCTAGCATCGTCCTCGTCGATGCGCCGGTGAGCGGCGGGCGTGGCGGCGCGATCAAGGGCACGCTCGCCGTTATGGCCGCCGCCCAGCGAGAGGCCTTCGATGCCGTTGCGCCGTACCTCGCGGTATTCGGCAAGGTCATCCACGTTGGCGAGAAGGCGGGCCTCGCCCAGACCATGAAGCTCGTCAACAACATGATGTCCGTCGCCGCCCTCGCCATCACCTCGGAGGGGATGGTGATGGGGGTGAAGGCCGGCCTCGATCCCCGCGTCATGCTCGACGTTTTGAACGCGAGCAGCGGTCGGAACAGCGCCACGGAGGACAAGTTCCCCCGCGCCGTCATCCCCCGCACCTTCGATTTCGGCTTCACCACCGGGCTGTCGATGAAGGACATCCGCCTCTGTCTCCAGGAGGCCGACGCGATGGGCGTCCCCATGCCGGTCGGCTCGGCCGTGCAGCAGATCCTCTCCGTCACCAATTCGGTCTACGGGCCGCAGGCTGATTTCACCTCGATCTGCCGTCTGGTCGAATCGTGGGCCGGCGTCGAGGTCAAGCCGCCCGAGGCGACATGAGCGAGACCTACGAGCTCTACGCGGTTCGCTACGGCCACCACGACCGCACCGCCTCGCACAACTTCATCCTCGGCGATCCGCATGACGGCCCGATGCCGCTCGACTACTTCGTGTGGGCGATTGTCGGGACGACGCGGACCTTCATCCTCGACACCGGCTTCGACGCGGCGATGGGCGCGAAGCGCAGCCGCACGCTGCTTCGCCCGGTCGAGGATGGGCTAAGGCTGATCGGCATCGACGCCAGCAGCGTCGAGGACGTCATCCTCTCGCACATGCACTTCGACCACGCCGGCAACCACGGCCTCTTCCCCAAGGCCCGCTATCACCTGCAGGACGCCGAGATGGCCTACTGCACCGGCCGCTGCATGTGCCACGCCTACCTCAAGATTCCGTTCGAAGTTTCCGACGTCACCGACATGGTCGAGAAAGTGTTCGCCGGCCGCGTCACCTTCCACGACGGTTCATCGGAGATCGCGCCGAACCTCACCGTGCACCGCGTGGGCGGCCATTCGCGCGGGCTCCAGGTCGTGCGCGTCCTCACCCGCCGCGGCTGGGTCGTGCTCGGCTCCGACGCCGCGCATTTCTACGCGAACTTCCTCGAGCGGCGGCCGTTCCCGGTGCTCGAAAGCGTCACCGACATGCTCGAGGGATTCGACACGATGGCGCGCCTCGCGACCTCTACCCGCCACGTCATTCCCGGTCACGACCCGCTGGTGCTGAAATACTACCCGGCCGCGATTCCCGGCGTGGACGACATCGTCCGCCTCGATGCGGAGCCGGTGGGGCAGGATTAGCCGAGTCCGATCAGGTCGAGCGAAGACCAAACTGTCATCCACTCCAACTGTCATCCCCGCGAAAGCGGGGACCCAGTAACCACCACCGAGTACGAACGAATCTCGGCATCGTTTACTGGCTCCCCTTCCCTCGCGCCTTCGGCGCTCGCCGGGGATGACAGGGCGGAGAGGCCTGCGTGACGGCCGGCGTCCCGTCAAGGACGTGGGGTCTCCCTCACCAGGCTCGACCAGGCTCGGCGTTCCGCGGAGCAAGTCTCGCTGTCCTCTCCCACGAGGGGAGAGGAGGGCCGTGACCTACCCCGCCGACTTGATGACGCTGTTGATCTCCGACGCCTTTTCCATGTGCGAGATATGCCCAGCGCCAGGGACGCGCGTCACCTTCACCGAGTCCGACAGGCCCTCGGCGTGAGCCGCGGGCAGGATGCGGTCGGCCTCGCCCCACACGACATGCACAGGGACCGTCACGTCCTTGAGCCGGTCGCGGAGCGACGCCTTCTGCGTGTTTCCGGCAAAATTGGCCTCGGCCACCGCGCCGAGCGCGGCGGTTGCTCCGTCGAGTCGCTTGAACTTGAGCACGTCCTCGACCATGTCGGCGCTCACCATGCCGGGGTTCGCGACCAGCATCTCGAGCACCGGCCGGAGTTTCCGCGAACGCGTCTCGGCGATAAACCCGGCGATGAAGTCGCCGGCGATCTCGGGTCCGAACCCGGCCGGAGAGACGAGGGTCAGGGCGGTGACGCGATCCGGTTCGGCGAGCGCGATCTCGACCGCGATCGCCCCGCCGAGCGAATGGCCGACGAGGTGGGCCCGTTCGATTCCCGCCGCGTCCATGTAGGCGCGGACGGTGCGGGCGAGGCCGGCAGCCGAGCCGTCGTCAACCGCCTTCGACGAGCCGCCATGCCCGGGCAGGTCGATGGCGTAGACCGGACGGTCGGCGGCGAGCGCCTCCTGGTTGAACATCCAGGTCGAGAGGTCGGCGCCGAAGCCGTGGATCATCAGGACCGGCGTGCCCTCGTCGGGGCCGAGCCGGAGGTGGCGGATGGTGCGGCCGTCGACCGTGATCGGCTCGGCCTTCGGCGCGTCGGCCCCGGCCTTCTCCACCGGCTTGAACGAGGCGAGGAAGTCGGCGACATAGGCCTCGACCTCGGCGTCGGAGACCTCGCCCTCTGTCACCACGCCGAGGAGGGCGCCGACCGGCACGGTGTCGCCGTCGGCGACCACCTTCCGGCGGAGCACGCCCTGGACCGGGCTCTCGAAGACGTTGGCGATCTTGGACGTCTCGATGTCCATGATCTCGTCGGCGAGGCCGATCGTGGCGCCCTCCTCCACCGCCCAGCGGGCGAGCATGCCTTCCTCCATGGCCAGTCCCCACTTGGGCATGGTGATCGCCTGGATTGCGGGCATCGCGGCCTGTCCTTTCGTTTCGGTCTGTTCGTCGTCTCCGGCCCAGAACGGCGCGATGCGCCGCGGGCCGCTCACTCGGCGGCTTCCCTGCGCTCGTGCTCCATCACCGAGCGCACCGCGGCTTCGATCTTGTCGACGCCGGGGATGTAGAGATCCTCGAGCGCGGGCGAGAACGGCACCGGCGCGTGTGGCGCGGTGACGAGCTTGATCGGCGCGCGGAGCGCGTCGAAGGCGTTCTCGGCGACGAGCCCGGCGATGTCGGAGGCCATCGAGCAGCGCGGATGCGCCTCGTCGACCACCACCAGCCGCCCCGTCTCCGCCACCGTCTCGAGAATGGTCTCGGTGTCGAGCGGCGACGTCGTCCGCGGGTCGACGACGGTGCAGGAAATGCCCTGCTTGGCGAGGTTGTCCGCCGCCTGGTTGGCGAAGTTCACCATCCGGCCGAAGGCGACGATGGTCACGTCGTCGCCCTCGCGGGTGACGTTCGCCTCGCCGAAGGGGATGGCGTAGGGCTCGTCGGGAACCTCGCCCTCCATGTCGTACATCGCCTTGTGCTCGAAGAACATCACCGGGTCGTTGTCGCGGATCGCCTGGATCAGGAGCCCCTTCGCCTCATAGGGATTGGAGGGCAGCACGACCTTGAGGCCCGGAATGTGGGTGAACATCGGGTAGAGGCACTGGCTGTGCTGCGAGGCGGCGCGGAAGCCTGCGCCGTACATCATCCGCACCACCAGCGGCGTCACCGCCTTGCCGCCGAACATGTAGCGGAATTTTGCGGCCTGGTTGAAGATCTGGTCGAAACAGACGCCGACGAAGTCGACGAACATCAGTTCGACGATCGGCCGGAGCCCGGTCGCCGCGGCGCCCACCGCCGCGCCGACGAACGAAATCTCGGCGAGGTGGGTGTCGAGCACCCGCTCCGGCCCGAACTGCGGCCGGAGCCCCTTGGTCACGCCCATCGGCCCGCCCCAGGCGTCCTGGTCGGCCTCGCCGCCGGTGCCGCCGGCGATGTCCTCGCCCATGATGATGACGCGCGGGTCGCGCTCCATCTCCTGCCGGATGGCCTCGTTGATCGCCTGGCGGTAGCTCTTTTTCGACATGGCGCGGGCCTCCTCAATACGAGACGTAGACGTCGGTCAGAAGATCCGCCGCCGTCGGCAGCGGCGCGGCCTTCGCGGCCTTCACGCAGCGCGCCGCCTCGGCCACCGACTCGCGATCGATGGCGTCGAGATCGGCGGCCGGGATCAGCGACGCCTCGATCACCCGCTGCCGGAACAGCGTCAGCGGGTCGAGATTGGCCCTGATGTGCGGCACCTCGTCCGGGTGCCGGTAGGTCATCGCATCGCCCTCGAAGTGGCCGTAGAAGCGGTTCAGCCGGACATGGAGCAGCGACGGGCCGCCGCCGGCCCGCGCCCGCTCGATCGCCTCGCCCGCCGCCTCGTAGACCGCGAAGAAGTCGGTGCCGTCGACCTCGCGGGAGGGGATGCCGAAACCGTTGGCGCGCCCGGACTGGCTGCCGCCCACCGACCAGCTCGAGGCGGTCGCCTCGGCGTAGCCGTTGTCCTCGGCGACGAAGACCATCGGCAGGTTCCAGATCTTGGCGAGATTGTAGCTTTCCAGCACCGCGCCCTGGTTGGAGGCGCCGTCGCCGTAGAAGCAGATCGAGACGCCGCCGGTGCCGAGCGTCTTGGCGGTCAGCGCCGCGCCGCAGGCGAGCGGCGCGCCGGCGCCGACGATGCCGTTCGCGCCGAGCATGCCCTTCGACAGGTCGGCGATGTGCATCGAGCCGCCCTTGCCGCCGCAGAGCCCGTCCTTCCGCCCGAAGATCTCGAGCATCATCCCCTCGGCGTCGCAGCCCTTGGCGATGCAGTGGCCGTGGCCGCGGTGGGTCGAGGCGATGGCATCGCGGTCGTCGAGATGCATGCAGACGCCGACCCCGGAGGCTTCCTCCCCGGCGTAGAGATGCACGAAGCCGGGAATGTTCCCGGCCGAGAATTCCTGGTGGACTGCTTCCTCGAACTCGCGGATGAGCCGCATCCGCTTGTAGGCCGCAATCAGCTCGTGCCGTGAGAGCTGCAGGCCGCTCGCCATTATCTTCCTCCCCGTCGGTGGTTCTTGTTCTTGGCAGCGATGTTAGTGCGTCGCCGCGCGATGGGGAAGCCCGTCCGTGCGGTCACGGCGGTGACAACTCGGCGCGTAGGGTCACTCCGGCCGGCAGTTGACGGCGACGGTCTTCATCGTCTTGCCGGCCTTGCCGTCGCAGCCGAGCCGGTCCGTCGTCCCGAAGGGCGGGTCGACGTAGTACTCGAAGTCGTCGGGATCGTTGTGCTCGAGGATGCGATAGAGCTTGTACGGTCCGCTCGGGCAGATCAGTTCCTCGCTGTCGACGAACAGCACTGCCGGAAGCACCACGACGTGCTCTGCTGTTACGTCGGCCTGACAGAACTTGTCGGCGAGATCGCTTTGATTGGCGACGACGATGATCGAGGGCTGGCCGGCCTCCTGGGCTGCGACCGGCGAGAGGCAGTACACGCCGGCGGAAATCCCCGCCAGCAGGCGCAAGAACACACAAACGGTCATCGCGCCGCGTCCCCCCGGCCAGCCTTCATTACGGTCAATTAAGTAGCACCGTCCGGCACTTCATGCGAAGTGTGATGCCAGAGTCGTCATAGACGGCCAAGGGGGGAAGAATGAACCGGATTCTGTGCGCGCTCTTCGCGACGCTGGCGCTTTCGGCTCCGCTCGGGGGATTTGCAGCGCCTGCCCAGGCGGCGGAATTCACGCCGGCGGATCTTGCCGAACCAGTGACGCTGTCGAGCGTCGACGGCGTTCTCGAAGTCACGCTCACGGCGCATCAGGGCGAGGTCCGCCTCGACACCGTCCCGGTTCCGGTCAAGAACGCCCTCCTCTTTGGCTACAAGCTCAACCGCGGCAAGGCCTCCAACGGCGTGAACGAGGCGGCCAACTCCTATCCCGCCCCGACGCTCCAGGTGTTTCCCGGCGAGACGTTGATCGTCCACCTCGAGAACGCGCTGACCGGGCTCACCATCCGGGACTTCTACGACCCGAAATACACGCCGAAGGGCGAGGCGGTGCCACTCTACTCCCCGCAGCTGACGGAGTCGCCGATCAACCTCCATACCCACGGCCTCCACGTCAGCCCCAAGGGCAACTCCGACAACGTCCTCCTCCACATGCCGCCGGGCACGGCGAACACCTACACCTACGAAGTTCCCAACGACATGCCGCAGGGGGCCTACTGGTACCACCCGCACCTCCACACGCTCACCGCGATGCATGTCTACTACGGCCTCGCTGGCCTGCTCGCGATCGGCCGCACCGACGGCAACCTTCCGGTCGTCACCGAGAAGGCGATCCCGATCCGCAACATGATCCTTCAGTACAATTACGTCTTCGACCGCACCGGCCCCAGCCCGCAGTTCAACAACCCCTATTGGCCGGAGTTCCTGAGCACGCTCATCCCGCCGGAGGGCGACCAGCTCGCGAAGGGAACCTACCGGCCGCTGATGACGCCGGTCAATTTCGACAAGTCGGCGAAGGGCACGCAGTTCAAGACGGTCTGGTACTCGGGGCCGCTCTCGATCCATAACGAGCGCGGGCGCTACAAGTACATCCCGTCCAACTTCCAGCATTTCACGGCGCTTGACGGTTCGGGGACCGTCGCTCAGGCCGATCCGTCGCTGCCGGATCACCTCCGCGACGTCCAGTTCACGGTCAATGGTCAGTTCCAGCCGGTTGTCCGCAGCAAGCCGGGGCAGACCGAGATCTGGGTGCTCTCCAACATCAGCGACATCGCCTACCTCAACCTGCAGCTCACCGAGACGGCGACCGGACGGCATCCGCCGATCGCCATCGTCGGCGTCGACGGCAATCCCAGCCCGGTGGTGCGTCTCCCGCCAACCCACGACGGCACGCGCCTCGTCATTCCGCCGGCGTCGCGTTACGCGATCGCCGTGACCATGCCGGAGGAGGGCGACCTCATCCTCGAAATGCCGGCCGAAGGCGCGGCGCGGACGGTGAACGCCCCCGGAATCCTCTACACCAGCGACGGCACGGAGAACCCGCCCGCCGTGCTCGGCGCGCTCAGCATTCTGCCCTCCAATGTGAGCTACTACGACGGGTTCTTCTACTTCCCGACCCAGGTGCTGGCGCGCGCCGTTCCGGCCGAAGGCAAGGGAGAGACGACGGTGTTCGCGCCTGGCCAGCCGCTCGGCGCCTATACCTCGTTCGAGGACATCTCGAGCGTCACGCCCGACGTCACCCGCAACATCCTGATCAATGGCGGCTTCCTCAACAATCTCGTCGCCGACAACGAACCGAAAGCCTTCATCTACGCCTTCGACGGCGGCGCCTTCCCGAACGTGCCGCTCCTGCAGCCGCGGCTCAATTCGGTCGAGGAGTGGGTGTTCCGGAACGAGAACAATGACGAGCATCCGATCCACATCCACGTCAACGATTTCCAGGTGACGCGGATATTCGACCCGACCATCGGGCTGCTGCTCGGCCCACAGATGCAGGGTATGGACAACGTCAACGTCCCCCAGCCCAATCTCGGCCCGGAGGAAATGGTGGTCCAGGCGGGCGAACTCTCGCTCCGCACCCGCTTCGAGGAATATGCGGGCCTGTTCGTGATGCACTGTCACCGCCTCAACCACGAGGACAACGGGCTGATGATGCTGGTCAACGTCATCCCCGAGGTGTCGTCCTATGCGCTGTCGGTGCCCGGCGCTGCGGGCCGCGACGCCGTGGTGCGGATCCTCGGCAACGACGACAAGCCGATCGCCACCGTGACGCCCTTCCCCGGCTTCGAGGGGACGCTGAGCACGGCGATGGGCGATGTCGACGATGACGGCGTCTACGATCTCGTGGTCGGCGCCGGCGCCGGCCATGCGCCCGAGGTCGTGATTCTCTCGGGCGCCGCGACGGATGGCGGCCAGCCGTTTGCGACGGAGCTCGCCCGCTTCGCCGCCTTCGATGCGGCCGCCACCGGCGGCGTCAGCGTCGCCGTCGCCCAGATCGACGGGACCACCGGCGACAACATCGTCGTCGGCTCCGGTCCCGGCGCGCCGAGCGCGGTGAAGGTGTTTTCGACCGCGCTCCCGGCGACTCCGGGAACCGCGCCGGCCGAATTCGCCGCGTTCAGCCCCTATCCCGGCGACAGCTCGGGCGTGACGCTGAGCACCGGCTTCGTCGATTTCACCACCGGCCGCCAGAGCATCGTCACCGCGCCCGGTCCGGGTACGCCATCGAAGGTCAAGGTCTTCGTCTTCCCGCTGTTCACCCCGCTCGCCGATGGCGGCGGCCACGATCATGACGGCGGCGCGGGCGAGCCGGTGCTGACCACCGAGTTTGCCCCGTTCGGCGATGGCTATACCGGCGGCGTGTCGCTTGCCACCGGCTGGCTCGCCGGCCATCTCGGCGGTGCGGAGCGCATCGTCGTCGGCCAGCTCGACGGCGGCGCGGTCAAGGTGTTCTCCAGCGGCTCGGCGCTCGACGGCGGCCCGGAGATGTACCTGCACAGTTCGGCGGCGCACCAGCATGCCAGCTTCGAGGAGATGGCCGCTTTCCTGCCGTTCGGGAAGGGCGGCGGCGTCAGCGTCGCAACCACCAGCACCACCGACGGCGCCGACCTCCTGGTCAGCGCCCTCGGATCGGGCGGCGGAGAGGCATCGGTGCTTCGTTTCAGGCTGGACCGCCCCGACAAGGCCGCCACCACGCTCAGCGCGGCGCTTCTGGGTGCGGTGTCCACGGACGAGGCGGCGCAGCCGCTCCTCGGCGGTGATTAGCGCGACGTAGCCGGAGAGGCCGCGCAGAATGAGGCGCCTCCTCTCCCGGGCGGCTACGAGGTTCACACTTCTCTACCCGACCGTGACGAGGAGTCGCGACGGAGCAGCTCGCGCCTCCTCTCCCGTGGGAGAGGATAGCGAAACACGATCGCTTGCGATCGATGTGGAGCTTGGTGAGGGGCGAGGCGTCAAAGCAAGAGTGGCCGATCCTTCCGGACGATGCCCCTCAGAGCGGGGACGTTCGTTCATCACGGAGAGGTCTCGCCCCTTGCATTTTGATTTTGTCGGCTCAGGAGCAACCGAGAGGAATCGGTGCAGACTGTGAGGCAGCTCGGGGCTGGTGGCCACCAGCCCCGAGCTGGGCGGGCGGGACCGTTTA
>JALHRF010000100.1 GCA_022841545.1 Bauldia sp.
GGCCGGATCGCGAATGCGGCGACGGCGAGGCGGTTGGCGTAGCGCACGATGCCGCGCCGGTCGAGGACGATGCAGGGATCGGGCAGCGCCTCGGCGAAGAGCTTGACCCCGGTCTCGGGCCAGACCTGATCGGTCGGCTCGGGCCGGCCGGCCGGCGCGTGCAGTGCGGGCGCCGCTCCCGGCACCAGGGCGACGAGGGCAACGACGGCGGCGAACAGGATCGCGCCCGAGGCAAGGTCGAGCTGCGTCGTATAGACGACCACTGCCACCAGGACGAGGACGGCGAGAAGGAGCCAGCGGGCCTCGGACAGGCGCTGTCCGGCGGCGCCCAACGGCGTCCTCCCCACCCGGTCGCTCCCGGCGTCATGCTCCGCCATCGCTCCGGCTCCCTGCCGCTTGCCACGAGTTTGGCCGAATCAGCACGATAGTGACCTCCCGCGCAGGCAGGATATAAGCTTCCGTGCGCTCCGCCGACACCTCATCGGCCGATTCTCGACAGACAGGCAGGGCATGGCCAAAGGCGCAAGGAACGGCAAGGACGGCAAGAAGCAGAAGAAGCGCGACCCGCTTCCGAAGGTCATCGAGCCCGAGGCCGACGCGCCGCGGATCAAGACGAAGCGCGGCTCCTTCGATCTCGACGACCTGGTGCTGCCCGAATGGATCGAGGCGGCGGCCTTCAAGTCGGGCGGCTATCCCTATGACGAGGGGATGAAGGACAAGGACTACGAGGAGCAGCTTGAGCGGCTCCAGATCGAGCTGGTCAAGCTGCAGCGGCACGTCAACGATACCGGGCTCCGCATCGTCATCCTCTTCGAGGGTCGCGATGCCGCCGGCAAGGGCGGCTCGATCTTCGCGTTCCGCCAGTACCTCAATCCGCGCTCGGCCCGCCTGGTGGCGCTGCCCAAGCCGAGCGAGACCGAACGTGGCCAGTGGTACTTCCAGCGCTACGTGGCGGAGCTCCCGACCTCGGGCGAAATGGTGCTGTTCGACCGCTCCTGGTACAACCGCGCCGGCGTCGAGCCGGTGATGGGATTCTGCACCCCGGCCGAGCACAGGCTCTTCCTCGATTCGGTGCCGGGCTTCGAGAAGATGCTCGTCGGCCAGGGCATCATCCTCTTCAAGATGTGGCTTTCGATCGGCTTCGAGATGCAGCTCAAGCGCTTCTACGAGCGTCGTCACGACCCGCTCAAGGTCTGGAAGCTGTCGCCGATCGACTATGCGGCCATGCACAAGTGGGACGCCTATAGCCGCGCCCGCGACGGGATGTTCGCCGCCTCCGACACACCGGAGGCGCCATGGACGGTGGTCCGGTCGAACGACAAGAAGCGCGCCCGGCTCAATGTCATCCGCCATGTGCTCGGTGAACTCGCCTATCCCGGCAAGGACAGACAGGCGATCGGCAAGACCGATCCGCTGATCCTCGGCGGCCCCGGGCTGATCGCCCATGATTGAGGTCGGGGTGGACGCGGCAGGCGAACGGATCGGATCGGCATGAGCGACTTCTATTCCGTCCTCAGGCAGTCGATCATCGACCGCGGGCTGAGCGCGCCGCAATCGCGCGAGGAGGCCTATGCCCAGGCGCGGCGGGCGATGATCAACCGGCTGTGGTCCTATGACCCGCCGCTCGCCGAGGACGAGATCGACCACCGCATCGGCCAGTTCGACACGGCCGTCGCCCGGATCGAGGACGACGTCGTCGAGGTATTTGCGACCATGGAGGCAGCCGCGGCGGCGGAAGCCCACGATGACCGACGCGACGAGCACGACGACGCGCATGTCCCGCGGTTCGACGCGGGCGCCGACGCCTACGATCGCGATCCGCACCGCGACGACGACGGAGCCCTGCCGGAACTGCGCCCGGTGCCCAATGCTCTCCGTGGGATCGACGAGCGCAGCCTCGCGGTGGAGCGGGCGCTGAGCGACCTCGACGACGAGCTGGACGAGCCGGCGCCACGGGAGGCCGCCGCTCATGACGCCGACCTCGCCGGGTGGTCAGGCTCCGGCCGGGAAGCGGACGACTACGACGACCAGGATGGCACCGACCAGGCGCCCGTGGCGCCGGCCGCCACGCCGCGGCCCGCGACGCCGAGGGCGAAGCCCGCCCGGACGCACGGGGCGGCCCCCGGATCGTCCCCGCCGGCAGCAGCGAGGCCGGTGAAGGCCGCAGCGCGCCCCGCCCCGGCGCGGGGGGCCCTCAACCTCCGCGTCCTGATCGGCGCCGTCGCGATCCTCGCCATCATTCTCGTCGGCGGACTGGCCTGGCTCCTCCTGCCGCGCGGGACGCAGACGAGCGACGACAGGGTCGTGCTCCAGACCGAAGTGCCGGGCGGAGTGAGCGATCCCGACACCGCCATCCGGCTTCCCAAGGCGGCGATCTCCGTCACCAGCAGCTTCACGCTGTTCGACGGCAAGGACCCGACGGTGTTTGCCGGAGATCCCGACAACCCTGTGCGCTTCGACGGCGAGAACGCGCGGATCGCCACTTCGGTCTCTTCCGGCGGAGCGAAGGCGATCGTCGGTGCGGGATTGTCGAGCCGGCTCGCCGGCAAGACCATCCGGGTCACGATCGATGCCCGCTCGGCGATCGAGAACGGCGCCACGTCGCTGCGTTTCGCCTACCAGAGCGGCGTCGCGATCAGCCACTGGCAGGCGGCGAACCTCTCCTCCGACTTCACCGAGCTCGGCCTGGTGTGGCGGGTGCCGGCGCTCCGCACCAGCCCGATCGGCGACTTCATCATCATCGAGCCCGGCATCCCGGGTTCGGGCACCGGGGTCGAGATCCGGTCGGTCAGGATCGACCTCGTCGACGATTAGCGCCGCTCATCCCTTGCGGAGCCAGGCGACCAGCCGGCCGGTCGCTTCTTCGATCCGCTCGGGGCGGCTCGCGAAGCAGAGCCGCATGAAGCCGTTGCCCGCCGTGCCGAAGGCGGTGCCGGGGGCGAGCCCGATATTGGCCTCGTCGACCAGGCGAAGCGCCAGCGCCCGCGTGTCGTCCTCGCCGTCGACGGCGAAGAACAGATAGAACGCGCCGGCCGGCTCGGAGACGCGCGCCCGCCCGCTCCTCGCGAGACCGGCGCAGACGATGTCCCGCCCCGTCCTTGCGCGATCGACCTGCAGGTTCAGGAACGGGTCGCCCTCGTCGAGCGCCACGGTTGCCGCGCGCTGCATGAAGGTCGCGACGCCGGAGGTCGAGTACTGGACGAGATTCTCGATGGTCTGGCCGAGGGCCGGCGAGGTCGACAGCCAGCCGATCCGCCAGCCGGTCATCGCCCAGTTCTTCGAGAAGGTGTTGACGTAGAGGATGCGGTCCTCCGGCTCGGCCACGTCGTGGAAGGACGGCGCGCGCGCCCCGGCATAGTAGAAGCGGTGATAGACCTCGTCGGCGATGATGAAGAGGCCGCGCGTCCGCGCGAAGGCGAGGATCGCGCGAAGCTCGTCGGCGGTCGCCGTCCAGCCGGTGGGGTTGGAGGGCGAGTTGATGAAGATTCCCTTCGTCCGGCCGGTCGCGGCGGCGAACAGCCTGTCGAGGTCGAGCGTCCAGCCGTCGTTGCCGAAGGAAAGCGGCACCTCCACCGGCGCAGCGCCGTTGATGGCGATGGCCGCGGTGATGTTGGGCCAGGCCGGCGTCGGCACCAGTACCTCGTCGCCCGGACCCGCGACCATGCGCGCGGCGATCTGGATCGCCTGCATGCCGCCGCCGGTGACGAAGAAGCGCTCCTCGACGAAGGAACGGCCATAGGTGCGCTCGTGGTAGCGGGCGAGCGCGGCGCGAAGCTCAGGGATGCCGCGCTGGGCGGTGTAGAAGGTTTCGCCGTCGCGGAGCGAGCGGACCGCCGCCTCGTAGATGAAGTCGGGCGTCGGCAGGTCGCCCTCGCCCGCCCACATCGGGATCAGCCCCGGCCGGCCACGTCCATAGTTGAAGACTTCGACGATGCCGCTTTCCGGCGCCTCCCGCGCCTCGGGACGGAGCGCGGCGAAAAGGGGATGGTCGGAGGTCACGTCCATGGTCCACACTAGATGAGCGAGCCGTTGCACGGGGAGGTGCAACGGCTCGTCTGCCTGATTCCGGCACCGGCTTACGCCGGCGAGGGCGCGATGGCTACGCCTTCTTCGCGAGGAGGTCGCGGATCTCGGTCAAGATGATCTCCTCCTTGCTCGGCGGCGCCGGCGGCGGAGGCGTGTCGGCCTCCTTGCGCTTGAACTTGTTCATCCCCTTGATGATGAGGAACAGCACCCAGGCGACGATCAGGAAGTTGATCACCAGCGTGATGAAGTTGCCGTAGGCGAGCGTTGCGCCCGCTTCGCGGGCAAGCGCCAAGTTCGGCTGCGGCTCCCCGGCGAGTTGGATGTACATCTCGGAGAAGTCGATGCCGCCGGTGATCACCCCGATGATCGGCATGACGATATCGTTTACCAGCGAATTCACCAGCCCGCTGAAAGCGGCGCCGATGATGAAGGCAACCGCCAGATCGACGAGATTGCCCCTGAGTGCGAATTCCCGGAATTCCTTGAGCATGCACGACCTCCTCGCCGCTGAGGCGTCCCGGACTCTTTCGATTCCCCCATGAAGACGCCGCCCGCTTCTGGTACTCGCCATTGCACGAATTATCAATGCAGGCCTCTGACTCCTGTCGATTGTCGCCGGCGGCGGCGCGGGGGTCGCCAAGCGGCGGGGCGCGTGCTTTTCTCGCGTCTCCCGGCAACGAATCGCAGGAAGATGAGGGCGGCGAGATGAGCGACATCGAGCAGACCGGGCGGTGGCGCGCAACGGCGCGGCTGGCGCTGGCCATGGTGGTGACGCTTGCCATCCTCGTCGTATTCTTCGTCTCGCTGGTCGAGGCTCCGGACCAGCCCGACTATCCGCTCGGCCTCGTCGTCGCCGCGACAGGACTCCCCTTGGCGATCACCCTCCTCGTCTTCTGGTTCGCGGGACGGCAGGAGCGCATCGACCAGCGCCACGGCCTCTACGAGGACTGAGCATGGCGCAAGCGACCGAGGAAGCGCGCCGGCTCGGCAAGGTCTACGGGCTCCTTGCCACGGCCTTCGTCCTGTTCGTCTTCGTGATCACCATGCTCGCCCAGTTCGGCCTGCCCGAGCCGGTGACCGCCTTCCTCATCGTCCTGATCACCGTGGTGACCTATGCGGTGATCGGGCTCACGTCGCGCACGCTGTCGCTCGCCGGATTCTACCTCGCCGACCGCGCCGTTCCCGCCGGGTTCAACGGCATGGCGACGGCCACCGCCATCCTCGCCTTCCCTTTCGTCGGCCTGGCCGGCGCGTTCCTTGCCGACCGCCTCCTCGGGCTCGCGATCGCCGTCGGCCTCCTCGCGGGATTCGCGCTGCTCGCCGTCCTGGTCGCGCCCTACTACCGGAAATCCGGCGGGGTGACGCTGCCCGACTTTCTGGCCGTCCGCTTCGGCAACCCGATGGTGCGGATCGTGGCCGCGATCGTACTCATCGCCGCCACGCTGCCGCTGCTCGCGGCGGCGATGGCGATCGCGGGCAACGTCGCCGCCTCGGTGCTGAATCTGTCGCCGGGCACTGCGGCGATCGCCGTGCTCGTCGTCCTCCTCCTCATCACGCTTCTCGGCGGGATGCGGGGGACAACATACTCGGGCGGCGCCCAGGCGATCGTCGCGATCCTCGCGATCCTAGCGCCGGCCATCCTGCTCTCGGTGCAGGAATACGGCTTTCCCGTTCCCCAGGTCACCTTCGGCTATGCCATGGAGGAGGCCGATCCCGCGGGCGGGGTGATCGGCATCCTTGCCGGGAACGCGCTTCCGGTTGCGGGCCTCGACGGCTTCAACATGCTGGCGCTGGCGCTTTGCCTCGCGGCAGGCGTCGCATCCTTTCCCCACCTCGTGGCGCGGTTCGGGGCCGCCTCCGGCGCCGGCCAGGCGAGGCTCACGGCAGGATGGGCGCTGGCGGTGACCGGCATCGTCGTCGCCACGGCCCCGGCGATTGCCGCCTTCGTCCAGTTCGCCATCTTCCGCGACGTGATCGGCGTCGAACTCGCCGACCTGCCGCAATGGGTGTTCGACCATGGCCGGGCCGGAATGCTGATCGTCTGCGGCGAGGCGCCGGTGTCGGCCGCCGCGATCGGCACCGCCTGCGGCTCGGGAACGGTGATCAACGGCCTCACGCCGGCCGACATTGCGCTCGACGCCGACCTGGTGACGCTCGGCTTCGCCGATATCACCGGCCTGCCCTACGTGCTCACCGCGCTGATCGCGACGGGGGCGATCGGCGCGGCGCTCGGCACCGCCGCCGCGACGCTGACGACGATTGCGTCCTCGCTCGGCAACGACCTCTTCTCCCGCCTCTTCGCCCGCCGCGCCTCGGCCGGACGCCGGCTGATCGTGACCCGGTTCGCGCTGCTCGCGGTCGCGGCGCTGGCCGCATGGATCGCGCTCCGGCGGCCGGACGCCGCCTTCGCCTACGCCATCGCGTCGCCGTCGATCGCCGCGGCAGGCTTCTTCCCGGCGCTGGTGCTCGGCGTGTTCTGGAAGCGCACCACATTCTGGGGCGCGCTCCTCGGCATGGTGGCCGGCGCAGGGGTTACGGCAGCGTATGTGGCGCTCGTCGTCTCCGGCGGCCTTCCGCCGATGCCCGTCCCCGGCCTCACCGACGCGGGCGTCTCGGCCGCCGCATCGGGCCTGTTCGGCGTGCCGCTCGGCTTCGTCGTGACCATCGCCGTCAGCCTCGTGACCAAGGCGCCGAGCCTCGCCCGGCGCGAGGTGACCGACGCCATCCGCCGGCCGAGCCCCGACCCCATCCTTGAAGATCACGCCACGTAGCAGAGCCCCATGAGCCAGAAGAACCAGCTTTTCCCGCCGATCGCGCCCTACCGGACGCACCGGCTCAAAGTCTCCGGGATTCACGACATCCACGTCGCGGAATACGGCAACCCGGCCGGCCAGCCTGCGGTGCTGCTCCATGGCGGTCCGGGAGCGGGATCGAACCCGACGATCCCGCGCTTCCATGACCCCAAGGCCTACCGCATCGTCACCTTCGATCAGCGCGGCTCGGGCCGGTCGACGCCGCATGCGGAACTGCGCGAAAACACGACCTGGGATCTCGTCGCCGACATCGAACGCATCCGCACCCATCTCGGCATCGACCGCTGGCAGGTGTTCGGCGGCTCGTGGGGCTCGTGTCTGGCGCTCGCCTATGCCGAAACCCATCCCGAGCGTGTCACCGGGCTGATCCTCCGCGGCATCTTCACGCTCCGGCAGCAGGAGCTGCTGTGGTTCTACCAGTCGGGCGCGTCCTTCATCCTGCCCGACGCCTGGGAGAACTTCGTCGCGCCGATTCCCGATGACGAGCGCGGCGACATGATCGCCGCCTATCACAAGCGGCTCACCGGCGAAGACGCGCAGATGCGGCTCGAGGCGGCGCGGGCCTGGAGCATGTGGGAAGGCGCCGCGCTCTCCCTCCTCCCCGACCCGGCGCGGGTCGCCGCCTTTGGCGAGCCCCGCTATGCGATCGCCTTCGCCCGCATCGAGTGCCACTACTTCGTCAACCGCGGGTTCTTCGACTTCGACGGCCAGCTGATCGCCAATGCCGGGCTGATCCGCCACATCCCGGGGGTCATCGTCCACGGCCGCTACGACATGTGCACGCCGGTCAGGATCGCCTGGGACCTCCATCGCGCCTGGCCGGAAGCGGATCTGCGCATCGTGCCCGACAGCGGCCACGCGATGAGCGAGCCGGGCATCGTGCACGAGCTGGTCGCCGCCACGGAGCGGTTCAAGGGCGGTGGCGCGAAATTTGATCTCTCGGAGACTGTGGCATGACGGAGATCGCCCGCGAGGCCGGCGTCACCCGGGAAGCGCTCTACAAGGCCCTGACCGAAGACGGAGACCCGCGCCTTTCGACGCTGCTCGGCGTGACCAGGGCGCTCGGCGTCACGCTGAGCGCCGCCTCGTCGACGGCTCCTAAGCAGCGCTCCGGCGCGGGGTCGCGGGGGCCGTCAAGAAAGAGCGCAGCCTGAACCGTGCCGAGGTGAGACATGCGCCTGCCCGGACGGGGGTTCGCACTCTACTCGTCGCTCCTTATCTGCTATTCGCTCGCTCGAGCACAGCGGGACATTCCATGCCCATCATCTACAAGCTCTGTCCTTCCCCGCTCTGGCGCGAGGCCGAGGCGGCGGGCGTCTTCCACGGCATGCAGATCGACTTCGACGACGGCTACATCCACTTCTCGACCGGCGCGCAGGTCAAGGAGACGGCGCGGCTGCATTTCGCCGGGCAGGACGATCTCGTGCTGGCCGCGGTCGACGCCGAACGGCTCGGCGAGACCCTGAAGTACGAGGCCTCGCGCGGCGGCGACCGCTTCCCCCACCTCTACGCACCGCTCGACCTCGCCGCCGTGCTCTGGGTCCGGCCGCTGCCGCTCGGGACTGACGGGTTGCACGTCTTCCCGGACGCGTTGCCGTGAGCGGGCTGTGGCCGCTGGCCCGGCCGTTCCTGTTCGGCCTCGATCCCGAGACGGCGCATCGCATGGCGGTCCGGGCGCTCGCGACGGGCGTGATGCCGCGCGCGCCGGCGCCCGACCCAAAACTCCGCCGGCGGCTCCTCGGCCTCGATTTCCCCAGCCCGCTCGGCCTGGCGGCCGGGTTCGACAAGAACGGCGAGGTTCCCGATGCGGCGCTCGGCCTCGGTTTCGGCTTCGTCGAGGTCGGCACCGTGACGCCGAAGCCGCAGAAGGGCAACCCGGCACCGCGCGTCTTCCGGCTCGTCGAGCACGCGGCGCTGATCAACCGCCTCGGCTTCAACAACGAGGGCCACGACGCCGTCCATGCGCGGCTGGCGAAGCGGCCGCGCCGCGGCATCGTCGGAGTGAATGTCGGGGCCAACAAGGACAGCCCGGACCGCATCGCCGACTACGCGCTCGGCGTCGAGCGCTTCGCCGGGGTCGCCGACTACATCACCGTCAACATCTCCTCGCCCAACACGCCGGGCCTCCGCAACCTACACGAGGCCAACGATCTCGCGGCGCTGCTCCGCAGCGTGGTGGCCGCCCGCGACGGCGCGGAACGCCGCGTGCCGCTCCTCGTCAAGATCTCGCCCGACCTCGACGACGATGCGCTCGAGGCGGTGGTGCGGATCGCCCGCGACTCCGGCATCGAAGGGCTGATCGTCACCAACACCACGGTCGCCCGCGACGCGGTCGCCGGCCATCCGCACGCCGGGGAAGCCGGCGGCCTGTCCGGCCGGCCGCTGTTCGCGAAGTCGACGGCGATGCTGGCGAAGGTCCGCCGACTCGCCGGCGACGACCTGGTGCTGGTGGGCGTCGGCGGCATCGACTCGACCGAGACGGCGATGACCAAGATCCTTGCCGGTGCGGACCTCCTTCAGATCTACACCGGCATGGTCTATCGCGGCCCCGGCCTCGTGCGTGAGATAGTGGCCGGCCTGCCGCGGCTGCTTGCGCGGCAGAAGGCCTCCGTCGGCCGCGCTCGCGCGGCGGGTCAGGCCAGCGCCTGAGCCGACCGCGGACGGAAGTTGTTCTTCATCAGGGCGAAGACTTTCCGCTCGTTCGGCAGGAAGCCGTTCTCGTCGAGCGTCCAGACCTTGGTGTCGACCGAGACCCCGCGGCCGCCGCTGTTCTCGTTGGCGACGTTGCCGCCGAGCGTGATGCAGGCGCGCGGCCGAACCGCGATCACCACGTCCGTGTGGCTCGGGAAGTCGCTGCTCATCTCCGCCTCGTCGAACGTCGTCTCGCGCTCGCGCCACTGGCAGATGATGTCGCCGACCTGCGGCTTCGCCTCGCGGCGGCGGTAGCCCCAGAAATTCCGGTTGGCGCCGGTGATCCGGTTCTGGATCGCCTCGTGGATGTAAGTCGAGTGGCGGGTGCTGAGCTTCGTCTTGGTGTAGTTGGCATTCTCGAGGATGAACGAGATGAAGGCCGCCGACCAGAACCAGTCGGTGTCGCGGCCGGTCAGGTCGGGCCGTCCGCGGGCCGCCCACATCTCGTTGATGTAGCTGCTATAGGGCTCGACCGTCTCGATGCCGTTGCCGCGCGCGAAGCGCCGCCATTCGTCGGTTGCTTCCTGAACCAGCCGCTCGATCTCGGGCGTCTCCGGCTTGCGGAGATAGGTGGTGGCGAGAAACCCCTGGAGGGCACCGCCGTCGATCTCGACTTTGGCCCGGACGTAGCCGTTGGCGGTGGCCGCGCCGGACACCTTCGCGACGTCGCCATAGTGGAGGGTGGCGATGATGTTGTCGTCGCTGTCGCCATTCGGCGTGGAGCGGAGGAAGAGGCCTTCGCCGGCGACGAAGCGCACGTCGCGGCCGGGGCCACGGACTTCCCGTCGTGTCAGGCCGCCGGAGCGCGCCGCCCCGCGTGATCCGGTCCGCGTACCGCCCTGCGAGCGTCCTCGCCGCGCCGGCCGCTCCGGGGTCACGGCCTCGAACCTGTCGCCCAGCCTTGCCGCGGCGATCCGCGACCGCATGCGCGCCGACATGGCGCTCGGGTCGGCCAGGTTCCACCAGTTGAGGCCGGCCAGTGTGTCGTACTGGTCGAACTCGTCGAGGAATTCCCTGAGCTTGTTCTCGGCTTTCCTTTGCGTCCAGTTCTCGGCCTCGCCCCAATAGGCCTGTCCCGTCAACACCAGCGGCTTGGTGACGGTCCGCCGCCAGTGATGCAGGCAGACCTTCGCGTAGGCGGCGGCGTTGTCGGTGGGAAGATTGCCGAGATCCGGCTCGTCCGGCGGCAGCATCCACGGCTTGGGATAGTTGAACCAGTAGACCTGCGGCGCGAAGAAATCGGCGATGCCGTCGATCGCCGTCATGATCTCCGGCTCGTGGGTGGCGATGTAGCCGAAGCTCGACACCACGAGCGGCTTGCCGCCGAGATGGTTCTTGACCGCGGTCGCGAACTTCGTCGCGCGCCGCACCGTCCAGTTCGCGTCGCTCACGCCGTTCTCGATGTCGGCGATGTAGGTGTAAGGCTCGTAGCGGTCGATCGCAGCGACCGCGTTGGCGATATCCTGGTCGACGTCGTTGCCGTCGTTCCAGCCCCAGACGCCGACATTGATGCCGGCGGCGCGGAACGCTTCGGCCAGCGCCATGTTGGCGTCGGGAAGCCATGCGCCGTTCTTGTTGTGAACACGCAGCCAGGCGTGGGACATGTCCATCGCCTTGGCGGCGTCCGCCGCGCCCGTGGCGCTGCCGAACCGCTCGATCGCGAAGTCGGGTCTGTAGACGAAAGTGCCGTGGCCGTGCATTTGCCTTCTCCCCATAAAGCGTTCCGCGGGCCGCAGAGGGCGGCCCGTCTCCGCCGCAACGGGAAGTTAGACCGGCACAGAAAGGGCTACTGTGACTTTTGTCTCAGTTCGCCCGCCTCAGTCCCGGCCCGGGAAAGGCCGTGCCGATCTTGGCGCGGCAGATCCACCAGAGCGACACCCCCCGCACCCCGACGAAGACGAGGAGCGCGATCCACAGTCCAGCCATGCCGAGCGGCGGCGCGAGCACGAACCAGACCGCGAGGTAGACCACGAGCGAGACCAGCATCATGTTGCGCATCTCGGCCGACCAGGTGGCGCCGATGAACACGCCGTCCATCTGGTAGGCGAGCGTACCGGCGATCGGCACCAGCGCGGCGTAGGGCAGGTAGAGCCGCGCCTCCGCGCGGACCTCCGGGCTCGCCGTCATCAGGTCGATGAGGTGCGGCCCGAGCAGGAAGACGGCGACGCTGACCACGGCGCCCACGACGAAGCCCCAGCCGACCACCAGCCGGAGCGAACGCTCGAAGGCTGGCCGGTAGCGGGCGCCGATGGCGCGCCCGGCATACTGCTCCGCCGCCGCGGCAAGGCCGTCGAGGAAGAAGGCGGCGAGCATGGTGAAG
Organism: Bauldia sp.; assembly: GCA_022841545.1. GTDB lineage: Bacteria > Pseudomonadota > Alphaproteobacteria > Rhizobiales > Kaistiaceae > Bauldia. The sequence goes on from JALHRF010000100.1 coordinate 11,851, forward strand.
TTGAGGAGGATCTCGTTCGCGGCGAGCACGATGTCGCCGCCCCGCGCGCTCTGCGCGGTGAAGAAGCCAAAGGCGAACAGGAGCACGAAGGAGCGGATCATGATGTCGCGGTTGACGGCGATCATCCTGAGGAAGGCTACCCGCTCGAGGATGTGGGCGAGGCGCGGCCACGCCGCTCCGCCGGTCAACCGGAGGACAACGGCGAGGCCGATGGCCGCGGCCGTCGCCTCGGCGGCGAAGCTCGCCCAGCCGACGCCGGCCACGCCCATATCGAGCCAGTGGACGAAGGCGAGGCTGAGGACGACGTTGACGCCGTTGAGCGCGGTCTGGAGCGCGAGCCCGAGACCGGCGCGGCCGAGGCCGATCAGCCAGCCGAGGATGACGTAATTGGCCAGCGCGAACGGCGTCGCCAGCGCACGGATCAGCCAATACTCCCGCGTCGCCGCCTGGACCGCATCGCTCCCGCCGATCAGGCCGAGCGCCACCCCGGCGATGACATCGCGGAGGAGGACGACGGCGATGCCGATCACAAGCGCGACGATGAAGGCGCGGGCGAGCCAGGCCGAGGCCTCGCGCCGATCCCCTGCCCCAACCGCCTGGGCGACCAGTCCGGTGGTGCCGGCGCGGAGGAAATTGAAGGTGGCGAAGACGAAATCGAAGATCAGCGCCCCGATCGCCACGCCGCCGACCAGGGCCGGATCGCCGATCTGCCCGACCACGCCGAGATTGACCACGCCGACGACCGGCGTCGACAGGTAGGCGAACGTCATCGGCACCGCGATGGCGAGCACGCCGCGATGGGTGACCTCGAACGGGTGGGTGACGGTGGCGGTCATGCGCGGCGAGCGATAGCCCGCCGCGTCGTTCCGGTCGAATGAAACCTGGTGATGCGACCTATTCGGCGCGCCGGCCCATCCTGAGGACGCGCATGATCAGCCATACGGGGACGACGACCACGGCGCCGAGGAGGAAGTAGCGGAAGATCCACTCGACCGTATCGAAGCCCATGTTCCAGACGCGGTTCACCAGCCCCTCGAGGCCCGCGAGAATGTCGTAGGGCGAGACGCCGAGGACGCTGAGGATGATGCCGACGATGAACGACATCGCGATCAGCTGGATCGCGATCTTGCCCGGCGAACCGCCCAGGAAGCGTGTGACCGTGTCGCTCATGTCCGTCTCCAACACCCCTCCCCGCGACAACATATAGGGAATCCGGGCGGTGGTTGGGAAGGGGGAGGATGCAGCGGGCCGCTTCTCACTCCCGGATCAGCTTGACCAGCGTCTCGAGCCGGTCGGCCTCGGACGGCGGCTTGTCCCATCGGAGCCGGGAAATGCGGGGGAAGCGCATGGCGATGCCGGAGCGATGGCGGGCCGAGCGCTGGAGGCCCTCGAACGCCACCTCCAGCACCAGTCCCTTGCCGGCCTCGTGCACCACCTCGCGCACCGGGCCGAATCGATTGACGGTATGGTTCCGGACGAAGCGGTCGATCTCGACCAACTCCTCGTCGGTGAAGCCGAAATAGGCCTTGCCGACCGGCACCAGTTCGTCGCCGTCTTCGCCCTCGTGCCAGACGCCGAAGGTGTAGTCGGAGTAGTAGGATGAGCGTTTGCCGTGGCCGCGCTGGGCATACATCAGCACGGCATCGACCGTATGCGGGTCGCGCTTCCACTTGAACCACGGCCCCTTCGGACGGCCGGGCTCGTAGGCCGAGTCCCAGCGCTTGAGCATCAGCCCCTCGATCACCGGATCGGGCGGCGCCGAGCGGAGGGCCCGCAATTCGTCGCCATCCGCGAACGGGATGAGCGGCGACAGGTCGATCCGCCGCGACAGCGATCGCCCCACCAGCGCCTCGAGCCGCGTGCGGCGCTCGCGAAACGGCCGGGCGCGGAGGTCGTGCGAGCCGTCGACGAGGCAGTCATAGACGCGGATGAAAGCGGGGTGGCTCTCCATCAGCTTCGCCGAGACGGACTTCCGGTTGAGCCGCTGCTGGAGGTCGGAGAAGGAGCCGAGGACGAAGGCCGCGTCGCCCCGGGCGCCGATCAGCAGCTCGCCGTCGATGGCGCCGTCGAAATCGAGCGCCTCGACGAGATCGGGAAAGGTGCGGGAGATGTCGTCGGCGGTGCGGGTGTAGAGCCGGGCGACGCCGCCCTCGCGGACGGCCTGGACGCGGATGCCGTCCCATTTCCATTCCGCCGCGTACTGGTCCGGCGTGATCTGCGCCAGCTCGGCGTCGGCAAGCGCGTGGGAGAGCATGACCGGCCGGAACGGTGCGCGGATCTTCGATCGCGGGCGCTCGCCGCGGCCTTCGAGCCAGGCGAAGAGCGCCGCATAGGGCGGCTCGAGGCCGGGCCAGGCCTCCTCGATCTCGTTGACGTCCTTGCCGCCGAAAAGCGCGAGGGCCTGCTTGGCGAGCCGGGCGGAAACGCCGATCCGCAACCCGCCGGCGACGAGCTTGATCAGGGCGTAGCGGCCGGAGGCATCGAGGCGATCGAGCCAGGCCTCGACCAGCCGCGGCCCTTCGCTCCGCGAGGCGCGCTGCAGCTGCTCGACGATGGCGGCAAGGCGGAGCGGCTCTTCCGTTGAAGGTTCTCCACCCCCTCCCGTGAGGGGGTGGCCGTGCGTTGGTGCCAGAACGTCGCCGGCCGCCGAACGCTGGCCCCGCGGCCGCCAGACCAGCGACACGGTCTCTGCGAGGTCGCCGACATAATCGTAGGAATAGGCGAAGAGCACCTCGTCGATGCGTTCGCCGACCAGCGCCCGGAGCATCGCGGGCTTGACGCTGGGGATGACGAGATCCCCGGTGAGGGCGGCGAGCGCATAGCCGCGGTCGGGATCGGGCGTCGACCGGAAATAATCGACCAGCAGCCGGAGCTTGACGTTCCGCTGCGGGGTGAGGACGAGCCGGTCGAGGAGGGTTGCGAAGGACTGCATGGCGCCAATGTAGGGCGGTTCACGATGGTTGGTGGCTGCGCAAGATATCGTGTCCGGCCGCGCCGTTGCCAAATCAGCCGGTTGCGATTAGCGCTAGGCTGGAAGCGCCGCATCTCCTCCCCGGTCCCCTCACCATGAATACCGCCCTCGACGCCGCCGGCGTCCGTCCGTACGGACGGGATGCGCTCACTTGGTATGCCTATCTGCTCCTCGGCTATTTTTCCTACGTCGTGAGCATCCAGGGCAACATCCTGCCCTTCCTTCGCGACGAGCTGGCGCTGAGCTACCGCGACGTCAGCCTCCATACGAGCGCGATCGCCGCGGGCATCGTCATCGTTGGTCTCTTCGGCGAACGCGTGACCCGCCGCCTCGGCCGTGGGCGCACGCTGATCGCCGCCACGCTCGGCTCCGCCGTCGCGGCGATCGGGCTGACGCTCGCGCCGGCGGTCTTCGTCAGCATCGGCGCATGCTTCCTGTTCGGCGTCATAGGCGCGTTCATCCCGGTGCTGGTCAACGCAATCCTGGCCGATGTCCATGGCCCCCGCCGCGACGTTGCCTTCGCCGAATCGAACGCCATGGCCTGCCTGTTCTCGACCTCGGCGCCGGTGATCACCGGGCTCTGCGTCTGGCTGGGCCTGGGGTGGCGCGCGGCGGTTCTGGCCGGGGCCGCGTCGGGCCTCGTGGTGCTTGCGGCCTACGCCCGCACGCCGGTACCGCCGAGCGGCGAGACGCACGAGACCGCCCGCCTGCCCCTGCCCCTTGCCTACTGGTGCTACTGGGCGGTGCTGGGATTGGGCGTTGCCGTCGAGTTTTCGGCGATCCTCTGGGCCCCGGCCTATCTCGAGCAGGTCATCGGCCTCGACCCGACCTCGGCCGCCATCGGCGCCGCGGCCTTTTTCGGCGGGATGCTGATCGGCCGGGTGAGCGGCGCGGGCCTCTTCCGCATGGTTCCGATCCGGCACCTGTTCTTTGGCGCTGCGGCGACGGTGTTCGCCGGGTTCCTGCTCTACCGGCTGGCGGCAGACCCCATTCCGGTGGTCACGGGGCTCTTCATCGTCGGCCTCGGCACGGCGCTCCTCTTCCCGCTTGCGCTGTCCTTTGCCATTACCGCGGCCGGGCCTGCCGCGGAACGCGGGGCGACGCGCGTCATGCTCGCTCCCGGTCTCGCGATCCTGATCGCACCGCCGCTCCTCGGAGTGATCGCCGACGCCGCGGGACTGGGCGCCGGGCTCCTGGTGATGCCGGCCTTCATGGGGCTCGGCGTCGTCGCCTTCCTGTTCGGCCAGGCCGCCGAGCGCCGGAGGGCGTAGGGCGACGGGCGCCGCAGGGCGCGGCGCCCGCCGATCGGATCAGGCGGCGAGCGGCATCAGCGCGCCGACCTGGCCGAGCAGCGACAACTCGTCGATGTGCAGCCAGGTCTCGGCGATCAGGCCGTCCTCGATGCGATAGAGCACCATCCCGTCGAAGACGATCCTCTTGCCGGTCGGCTCGACGCCGGCAAAGGGCCCGGTGTGGTCGACCGAGACGCGCCAGCGCATCGCAACCTTCTCCTCGTCAGCCACGGTGGACAGCACCTCGAAGCCCATATTCGAGAAACTCGCGCCGAAACCGGCGAACCATGCCTTGTAGGTCTCCCGGCTGGTCGGGTTGCCGCCGGGAAAGCCGTGGCAGACGAGCTCTTCCGCCACCGTGCGATCGATGACGCCAAGGTCGCCGGTATGAGTGCCCCAGATGAACGCCTCGGCAATGCGGCGGTTGGCGGCAATCCTGTTCAGGTCGGTCATTTCGCTCTCCTATTTAGGTGAACATGACTGTTCACATCAATAGGAAGCGCTTACCGGGGCCAGCCGCCTCCGTCAACCTTTAATGATCAGTTGTGTTCACTTAATGTGAAGCCGTTCACAGGCGGACGCGCCTGTCCTGCCGCCGGAAAGCCCGACGAGCCGGCGCGAACCCGGCGCTACTTCAGCCACTCGACGACGAGGTCGGCCTTGGCCTCATCGGAGAGGCCGGCCTCCTGCAACGACTGCCAGGTCGTGAACCGGATGGCATGGCCAAGCGTCAGCGACGCGAACGATTCGCGCGAGAGGGAGGGGTTCGCACGCTCCAGGAGCTTCCGGTGGAGCCGATGCAGAAAATCAACGAAGGGGCGGTTCGGCCCACGCAGCGCCGGCATATCCGGCAGGTCGCGAAGCACGCTCGCAAGCATCCGCTCGGTCCCGCGATAGTAGCGGTAGAGCGCCGCCAGTCCTTCCCGGCAGCCCTGCATGCCGCTGCCAAGGGAATCGATATCGGGGAAGGGGTTGCGCGCATACCAGCCCGAAGAGCACGCCGCAAAGATCGACGGGTCGTCCGGGAAATGGCGGTAGACCGTCAGCCGCTGGACGCCGGCCCGCTCCGCTATGGCGCTGATCGTGGTCGCCTTCGGTCCGACCTCCTCGTGAAGGAGGATCGCCGCATCGACGATGCGGGCATGGGTGTCGTCGCGCGATTCCGCGCGTTTGGCCATGCGATAGTGGCGCTTGCTCATTTTGTTGAACATACATGTGATCGAATTCACAGACAAGCGGCGGTCGCGCCCCTATCCGATCTCTCCCTGTGAACGATTATGTTCATTCAATATACCCCGACACCGCCGGACATTGGAGATCGCCATGAATGCCCCATCCTTCGATACCGCCCACGTCACTGCCGACACCACGTCCCTGTCGACGGTCGTGCCCGTGGGCGACCTCGGCCTGCTTCACGTCAACGCCTTCGTCGTCAAGTCCGCCCTGCCCGTCCTCGTCGACACCGGCCCCGCCGCGCTCCGCGAGCCGTTCCTGGCGGCTCTCGGGCGCACCATCGACCCCGCTGACCTCCGCTACGTCTGGATGAGCCACATGGACGCCGACCACCTCGGCAACCTTTCGGCCGTGCTGGAACGCGCGCCGCAGGCGAAGGTCATCACCAACTTCCTCGGCATGGCCAAGATGGGACTGCTCGGCCACGACACCTCGCGGGTGCAACTGATCGGGCCCGGCGAGGAGCTCGACCTCGGCGACCGCAGGCTGGTGCCGCTCAAGCCGCCCTATTACGACGCGCCGGAGACCACCGGCTTCTTCGACACGGCAACGCGAGTGCTGTTCAGCGCCGACGCCTTCGGCGCGCTGCTGCCGGGGGGCGCAGCGGAAGCCGCGGCGATCGACCCCGAGACGCTTCGCGAGGGCATGCTGAAATGGGCCGCGATCGACGCGCCGTGGCTGTCGACCGCCGACCCGCGCGCGTTCGGCGGGCTCCTGCGCAACATCGAGCGGCTCGACCCTTCGGCGATCATCTCCGGGCACCTGCCCGTCGCGCGCGGGGTGACGGGCCGGCTCGCCGCGAACCTCAACGAGGCGCTGTCGGCCGGCGTGTTCGACGTGCCGGACCATGACACCTTCGAGCGGCTGATCGGCGCGCAATCCGCCCTCGCCGCCTGACCCGGCGCCGCTTGCGGCGACACGCGCGACGCCCCTTGAGCCGTGCGCTCCGTGCCCTACAAAGGAGCCTTTCCGGACCACCCGAAAGGCTCCCCATGCCCTCTCCCGAACAGATCGCCCTCCAGCCCGTGCTGCGCGACGTCCACCGATACTGGTTCGGCGACCTCGCGTCGCCGACCGACCAGAGCGCGGACAAGGCCCAGATGTGGTTCCGCCAGTCGGACGAGACCGACGCCCATATCCGCAAGGCCTACGGGCAATACATTGCCCGGGCCGCGGCGATCGACTGGGACCTCGGCGCACTCGGCCGCGAGGAGCAGGCCGGGCTGGTCATCCTCCTCGACCAGTTTCCGCGCAACATCCATCGTACGACAGGCGAAGCCTTCGCCTGTGACGCCAAGGCGAGGGGGATCGCCCGGAAGCTGCTGGCGGGCGGGCTCGACCGGTTCTGGCTCTACGAGCAAACCTTCATCTGCCTGCCGTTCGAGCATAGCGAGGACATCGCCGACCAGGACCTCTCGGTGATGCTCTATGCGAAGATGGCGGTCGAGGCGCCCGAGGCCTGGCAGGCCAACAAGCGGGAAGTGACCGACTACGCCACCAAGCACCGCGACATCATCCGGAAATTCGGCCGCTTTCCGCACCGGAACGCCGTGCTCGGCCGCGAGTCGACCCCGGAGGAAATCGAGTTCCTCAAGGGCGGCCGGGGGTATTGAGCCAAGGGCTCCACTTGGCGCGGCAGCGACATCGGACGGCGCAATGAATGGCCTGATGCCGTTCTCCGTCGCCGTCGCCCTGTTGCTCGTCGCGCCCGGCCCGACCAATGCGCTTCTTGCCGCCTCCGGCGCCCGGCGCGGGTTCGGCGCCTCGCTGGACATGATCGCGGCGGTCCTCGCTGCCTATGCGATCAGCATCGGCGTCCTCGCCTTCATCGCCGGGCCTTACGTCAGGGACTCGACGGTGACGTGGCTGCTGGTGCGGATCGCGGCCGGGCTCTACCTCGCTTGGCTCGGCATCAACGTCTGGCGGAGCGCGGACCGGCCCGCATCGGGAGCCGACAGTCCGGTCAGCATGGCCGGGATGTTCGTGGCAACGCTCCTCAACCCCAAGGGACTGGTAATCGGACTGGCCCTGCTCCCGGCAGGGCCAGCCAGGGAAACTGCGCCCTATCTCGGCATCACGGCGCTGTGCATCGCCGCCTCCGGCGCGCTCTGGATCGCGGCCGGCCACGCCTTCGCAACCGCGGCGCCCGGGCTCGCAACGCGACGGATCGTCAACCGGGCAAGCGGGGCGACGGTGTTCGCATTCGCCCTGTTCTTCCTGGTCTCGGCGGTCGTTTCGTCGCTACCGGACTAGAATCGGGAGTTCCCCAGAGCCAATGTGAGACGCCTGCCCCTCCCCGGCGGCCGTTGCGGCTTGAGCGTCGGCGAGAGCGGGACCGAGGACCCGCCGACTCACGCCCCGTAGCGGTGGAATGGCAGCTCCGGCGGGCCGTCGCTGTTGGCCGGCGCCGGGCGCTTGGCGATCGCCGGCTTCTCCGGCTCGAGCTCGACCTCGGTGATGTCGTTGCCGCGCTTCGTGATCTTGCTGCTCGAGATCGCGATGTCGTCGATGTCCTTGCCGGCCTGGGCGAAGTGACCGCGGAGCTTCTGCACGCGGTCGTCGAGGCGGGACACGTCGTCGAGGAGTTTTACCACCTCCTGCTGGATGACGTGGGCCTGCTCGCGCATGCGGACGTCGCGAAGGAGCGACATCACCACCTGCACCGACAGCATGAGGAGCGACGGCGAGACGATGACGACGCGGGCGCGGTGCGCCTTCTGGATGACGTCCTCGAACCGCTCG
>JALHRF010000101.1 GCA_022841545.1 Bauldia sp.
GCCCATCGGCAACATCCCGCCCGCCGAAGCCGAGGAACGCTACTACGCCATGCTGGAAGAGCCGGCCATGGCCGCGTGACTCAAACCAAATCGCCTCCGGGAAACCCGGTGCGGTTCACACTGTGGCGCCTGTCTCTGCGACGCGCTCAAAACGACGTTTGCCGTGGGCGGTCTTTGAAGTTTGGCCGACGCTTCGCGTCGGCGGTCGCCACCTCGATCCGCTCGAGGATGTCGGTGGCGATCATTCGCCCGCGACTACCTGGCGCCCAAACCGGCCGATCGGCCTTCCGTCCGCCGCGATCCCGACTGGACGCGACCAGCAACGGCGTTCCGGTCGGCGTCAAGATCGTCGGGCCGCTCATCGGACCTGATCCCTCGCCGCGCGGGGCCTCAAAACTTGGGCGCCGCCCCCGAGCGGCATCCCGGGGGCGTCAGGAGGATTGCCACCGGTGGACCAGCCGCCGGCCGATATGGAGAAGCCAGCCGACAGCTTCGGAATGAAATGACTCGGCGTGATGGAAAAGATGATGGGACGAACTTGTTTGTAAGGAAATTATCCGTGCAAAAACATCATCTTATAGAAATACGGTGGTAGCGGAGGAGGGATTTGAACCCCCGACACGCGGATTATGATTCCGCTGCTCTAACCAGCTGAGCTACTCCGCCAGTTCCAGGATTGTGATGTAGGGCCGGTTGCCTTCCGTCGCCATGTCCCTTTGCCGGACAGGCACCGTGCGAGCGACCCTACGCTCCGCAGGCTCGGCACCTTAGAGCATGTCCGCCGCCGGTTTTCAATATTCGGGCCCGGACGTCGTTCTTCCGGCAGACCGCCAGCGTAAGACCCGCGCGGAGGTTGTCGCCGGAGGCGTCGAGCAGGCCCGCCGATCCGGCAAGGAGCGAGGCCGCGCAGCACCAGCGCCGACGGCTTGAGCGCGCCACCGGTCAGCACCGGCCGCCATTCGCCGTCGAGAAGGGCGTCTAGGACCGCCTCAGCGGGCCACATATCGAGGCCGGCATCACGCGGGAACCAAGACTTGGGGGGCGTCATGCACGTCGATCGGGGCGCTTCGGGTTGGCATTGCCGTGGGCCTATACTATCCATGCCGGGGATAGGATGGGGAGAAGATGGGGGAACCGCTCTTTATCGGGGTCGACGGCGGCGCCACCAAGTGCCTGGCGCGGCTCAGGGATTCGTCCGGTCGCCAGCTCGGCGAGGGGAGCGGCGGTCCGGCCAATGCGCGGACAGGTGCGCCCGCCTTCGCCGAGGTGATGAAGGCCTGCACGGCGGCGGCACAGGCGGCGGGCATCGCCGCGCACGACCTCGCACGCGTCCATGCCGGCTTCGGCCTGGCCGGCACGGCGCAGGCACAGGACCGTGACTTCATCCTCGCACAGCCCAATCCGTTCGCGTCGCTGGTCGTGGACACTGATGCCTACGCGGCCTACATGGGCGCCTTCGACGGCCGCGACGGGGCCATCCTCATCGTCGGCACCGGGGCGGCCGGTCTTGCCGTGGTCGGCGGCGAGCGCATCAATGTCGGCGGCTGGGGCCATCAGATCGGCGACGAGGGCAGCGGCATGATGATCGGCCGCACCGCGGTCCGCCGCGCCCTCTGGGCGCATGAGGGCATGGCGCCGATGTCGCCGCTCGCCAAGGCCGTGCTCGACCGCTTCGACCATGATCCGACGGTCGCCGTCGCCTGGGCCGACCGCGCCGCGCCCAGGGATTTTGGCGAATTCGCGCCATTGGTCTTCGATCACGCCGAGAGACGGGATGCGCTGGCAATGCCGATCATCGAGGAGGCGGCCCAGGACGTCACCCGCCTGATCGGCCGCCTGCTCGAGGTCGGTGCGCCGCAGGTGGCGATGATCGGCAGCGTCTTCCCCCGCCTCCTGCCCTGGCTGCCGCCGCCGATCGCCGGCGTCTGCATCAGGCCCGAGCGCGACGCCGCCGACGGCGCCATCGGCATGGCGCGGCAGGCCTATGCCGCGGCGGTGGGGCGATGAGCGACACGCCTGCCCTAGTCGGAGCCGCGACGCCGAGCCTGATGCTTGAGGAGACCGGCGAGGCGCCTGAGGTGGTGGCACGCCTCCTCGAGGCGAATGCGCCCGTCGCTGTCACCCTCGGCGACCGCCTCCGCCGCAAGCCGCCCGCCTTCGCGGTGACCTGTGCCCGCGGCAGCTCGGACAGTGCTGCAACCTATGCCAAGTATCTGATCGAGATCTGCCTCGGTCCGGTGGTGGCCTCCGTCGGGCCGTCGATCAGCTCGATCTACGGGCGGCGGCCGAAGATGCGCGGCGCGTTGTTCATTGCCATTTCCCAGTCGGGCCGGAGCCCCGACCTGCTCACCCTCGCCGAGGCGGCGCGCGGCGACGATGCGCTCACCGTTGCGCTCGTCAACGACGTGACGTCGCCGCTCGCCGCGCTTTGCGAGGTCGTGCTGCCGCTCCATGCCGGCGCCGAGAAGAGCGTCGCGGCGACGAAGTCCTACATCGCGTCTCTGGCGGCGGTGCTGCAGCTGATCGCGGCCTGGAGTGGCGACCCGGCGCTCGATCGTGCCGTGCGCCGCCTCCCCGACGATCTCGACGACGCGCTCCGGCGAAGCTGGCTGCCCGCGGTCCCGATCCTCGAGGCTGCGCAAAGCCTCTACGTGGTCGGCCGTGGGCCGGGCTTCGGCGCCGCGCAGGAGGCGGCGCTGAAGCTCAAGGAGACCGGCGGCCTGCATGCCGAGGCGCTGAGCTCGGCCGAGCTTCGTCACGGACCGCTGGCGCTGGCCGGGCCGGATTTCCCGGTGCTCCTGTTCAGCCAGAACGACGCCGCCCTGCCAGGCCTCGCTGAGCTCGGGGTCGAGCTGGCCGGCCGCGCCGTGCCGGTGATCGCCGCCGGCCCGGCGTCTGTCCCGGGCGCGCTCACCCTGCCCACCGCGCCGGGCATCGATCCCTTTGCCCAGCCACTGGCGCTGATCCAGAGCTTCTACCCGCTGGCGGAGGCGGTGGCCCGAGTGCGCGGGCGCGATCCGGACCGGCCGCCGCATCTCAGCAAGGTGACGAAGACCCTATGACCGCATTTGCCCTTGCCGGCGCGCGGATCTTCGACGGCGCGCACCTTCATGACGGCCAGGCGGTCATCGTCGCGGACGGACATGTGCGCGCCGTGGTGAAGGACGCGGACATGCCGGCGGACGTTCCCGTCCGCCGCGTCGCGGGCCTGCTCGCGCCCGGCTTCATCGACATCCAGGTCAATGGCGGCGGCGGCGTGCTCCTCAATGACGCGCCGACCGTCGACGGCATCAGGACCATCGCCGAGGCCCACCGCCGCTACGGCACCACCGGGCTCCTGCCGACGCTGATCACCGACACGCCCGAGCGCATGGCCGAGGCAATCGCCGCGACGCGGGACGCCCTCGACCAGGGTATTGCCGGCGTCCTCGGCATTCACCTCGAGGGCCCCTACCTCAATCCCGCGCGGAAAGGGGTGCATGACCCCGCCCTGATGCGGCAGATCGGCGAGGACGACATCGCGCTGGTGACGTCGCTCGGGCGTGGGCGGACGCTCCTCACCATCGCGCCGGAGCGGACGACGCCGGACGTGATCCGCCGGCTTGCCGATGCAGGCGTGATCCTTGCCGCCGGCCATACCGCCGCCACCTACGACGAGATGGCCGCGGCGCGGGAGGCCGGGCTCACCGGCGTGACCCATCTCTTCAACGCCATGCCGCCGCTCATGGGTCGCGACCCCGGCGTGGTGGGCGCGGCGCTCGACGACCCCGACCTCTGGCCGAGCCTGATCGTCGATCTCTTCCATGTCTCCGCGCCGAGCCTCCGCATCGCGCTCTCCGCGCGCGGGTGGGAACGGACGATTCTGGTGACCGACGCGATGTCGACCGTCGGCACCGACATCCGGAGTTTTGCCCTCGGCGGGCGAGTTATCACTCGCGCCGACGGCCGGCTGACGACGTCCGACGGCACGATCGCCGGCTCCGACCTCGACATGGCGACCGCCGTTCGAAACACCGTGGAGGCGTTGGGTCTGCCGGTCGAGGCGGCGCTCCACATGGCCTCGCGCGCGCCGGCCGAGTTTCTCGGCCTCGGCTCCGAGCTCGGGCGGATCGCGCCGGGCTATCGCGCCAGCCTCGTCCTCCTCGACGAGGGGCTCGAGGTGACGGAGACGTGGATGGACGGGCAAGCCGCCGGCGAAGGGGCATGAGGATGGCGGTCGCGGACGCCATCTTCGAGAAGCAGTCGAAGCGGTCTTGCCGGCGCTAATCCGGTGCGGAGGGCTTAGGGCACCAGCCGGAGCAGTCGCTCCGGTGCACACCATGAGCCGCGGAGCCGTGCGGCGCCGAGGCTGAGGAGTTGGAGGTGCTCCGAACGCTGGATGACCGGACGCGGGCCTTCAAACCTCCGCTCATGCCTGCGCAGGCGACGCGCGCGTGCATCCAGCTTTTCGCTTCACCACCATCGTTGATTGAAAATTCCGGATTCCGGCGTGCGTGCTGACGAGCGCGATTCCTGGCCCGAATGCGAGGCAAAGTCTGCCATGCAGTCTGACTCACGCTGGGTGGGAAGCTTTGCCCTTTGCCAGAATTGACAGCAACACTGCCATGTGGCAGTTTCGCTGTCATGAACGCACCACCTCGCCTCCGCCCGACGCCACGCCAGGAGTTGGCGGAGCTCACGCACACCCGGATCATGGAAGCACTTGTCGTGCTGCTCAGGCGCGGCAGCGAGGATGTGACCTTCGATCTCGTCTCCCGTGAGTCTGGCGTGCCTCAGCGAACTGTCTACCGCTATTTCGAGAACAAGGAGGCGCTGTTTGACGCGTTCTGGCGCTGGGTGAACGAGTCGATCGACGTACCGCCGACGCCGAAGACGCCCGAGGAGGTGGTCGATCACATCCCCGCCCTATTCGCCGCTTTCGACCGCGATGAGCCCCTGGTGCGCGCCATGCTGCACAACCCCTATGGCCGCGCCGTTCGCTTAGCTCATGCCGAGGCGCGACAGGAGAAGTTCAGGCTGGCCTTGCGCCGGATTATCGAGCGGCTGTCGCCAGAAACCAGCCGGAACCTGCTGGCCGCGGTCACGGTGCTCTGCTCGGCCACCGGTTGGGAGATGATGAAGGATAACTGGCGGCTTTCCGGTGCGTCGGCTGCCGAAGCGGCGCAATGGGCCGTCTACACCCTGATCGGCGCGGCGGCGAAGCCGTCGGGTCCCGCCGGGACCACGACCAGATCACCTCAGTCCAAGCGCAACGAAGGAAGACTTACATGATTCATCACGTGTCCTTTGGCGTCAGCGACCCTGGGCGGGTCGCCCATGTTCTGGCGGAGCTCACCGGCGCCACCGCCATACGCGCGCCATCGCCGCCTTTCCCTTATGGCGCGTGGTTCGTGATCGCCGGCGACGATCACGGCTCGTTTCTGGAAGTCCTGCCTGCGACCACCGTGCTCGACCCCGACTCACCGCTCGGCATCCGCCAGCGACCGGCGACATATGAGCCCGTGACTGCGCACGTGCTCGTCAGTTCCGTCGTCAGCGGCGAGGTGATCGAGGCCGTCGCCAAGCGGGAAGGCTGGCGCGCTCAGCCCGTCGACACCGGTCTGTTCAGGATCGTCAAGCTCTGGATCGACCGCACGGTCCTAGTCGAACTGTTCGCCAAGGGCGAGGCGACGCGCTACGTCGAGACGTTCGGCAAGGCGGGCATGGCGACACTCGAGGGCAAGCTGCGCGACCTTGAAGGGAAGATGGCCAGCGTCCTCTCGGCGACGATGACGCCCGAGCAACTCGGTGCCGCGCTTGGCAAGGCCGCCTAGGCTGACGGAGAACGACCATGTCGGTAATGATGGTTTCAGAAGTCGGCGGGCAGACGCAGCAGGGCTATGACAAAATGCTCGCGGCGGTGGATGACGCGCTCAAGCGGGCGCCCGGCTTCGTCATGCACATGTCGCACCCGATCGATGGCGGCTGGCGGATCGTCGAGGTCTGGGCATCGAAGGATGACGCCACCCTTTTCTTTGCCGCAAGCATTGCCCCGAAGCTGCCGGACGGCATCCGGCCCAAGCTCACCTTCCTGCCCCTCTACGACTTGCTCCAGCCGTCATAGAGGCGCTCAATCGCGCCGGGCCCGGTGTAACTCGACGATGGACTCAACGTGACCGGTGACGTGGTTCGACGACCAGGCTCCCGGCGGAGCGGAGTGACCCGCGCCTGCTCCTGCTCGCCAGTGTCCCCTTCCCTCGCCCGGCTTCGCCGGGCTCGCCGGGGATGACGGTTTGTGGTACCGCCGACCAGCGTCAATGAGACCATCCCGATTCAGTCTGACGCCAAAATCGCCAGGCAAAGGAGCACAGCCTTGACCGACCTCATCTTCGAAATCTGCGTCGATTCGGTCGCAGGCGTCATCGCGGCGCGCGAGGCCGGCGCCCACCGGGTCGAACTCTGCGCCAGCCTCATCGAGGGCGGCACGACGCCGAGCCTCGGGATGATCAAGCGGGCGAGGAAGGTGGAAGGCATCGGCCTCCACGTCATCATCCGCCCGCGCGGCGGCGACTTCCTCTACTCGCCCGAGGAGATCGAGGTGATGGAGGCCGACATCGACGCCGCCAAGGCGGCGGGGGTGGACGGCATCGTCTTCGGCGTGCTCAAGGCCGACGGGACGATCGACGCCGCGCTCACCGAGCGGCTGATCGCCCGCTCGCGGCCCGCCGCGGTCACCTTCCACCGCGCCTTCGACATGACCCCCGATCCGTTCGCGGCGCTCGAAACGCTGATCGCGCTCGGCGTCGAGCGCGTGCTCACCACCGGGCAGGAGGCGACCATCCTCGAAGGCGCCGACACCGTCGCCGCCCTGGTCGGGGCCGCGGGGGACCGCATCATCATCCTCTCCGGCGGCGGTATGACGCCGCGCACCGCGGCCCGGATCGTGGCGATGACCGGCATCAAGGAAATCCACACCGCGGCGCTGGCTCCGGTCGGCAGCGGCATGCGCTTCCGCCGGCCGGACGTGTTCATGGGCGGCACGCTCCGTCCTCCGGAATACGACCGGCTGGACACGGCGGCCGGCGACGTGGCGGCGCTGATCACGGCGGCGCGGGGGTAGCACTCCACACTGAAGAGATGCCTCGTAGCGTGGCGAGTCATGCTCGACCGCGCAATCGCCCCCAGCTCTCTCTTGAGGGGTATCGGATTCACGCATCTCGGAAGCGGTGACCCCCGCACCTTCAGGCGTGCGGGGATGGGCTGCCCTCTGATTCAGTCCACGATGTCGGAACCTCGTTAGGCGCCGAACCGCGGAGCGGTTCTGGGAAGGGCGTGCGTGGCTTGAGATTGAACGGCACCCCTCCCCGAAGCGGCTTCGCCGCTTCGACCTCCCTCAAGGGGAGGGTTGGCGCCGCGTCACATCCCTTCGGGCAGGTAACCGAACTTCCGCATCAGCGGCTTGTGGGTGGCGACCATCCGCGCCACCTGCTCGTCGCTGAGCGTCTTTCGCCACTGGCCGGCCGTACCCGCCCGGAAGAACTGGTTTGTCGTATCCGGCCGCTCCGCAAAGCCGGCCTCCGCCTCCTTCTGGCGAAGGCGCTCGAAGCCGGTCATCCCGATCGCCTTCTCGAGCTGCTCGTCGGTGGGCGCCATCAGGAGGTGGCGTGCCACGGCGCCGAAATGCTTCGTCGGATCGGCGATCAGGTCCTCGTAGCGCACCACGAGGACCGCCGGGTGCGGCCGCCCCGTCCAGCTTCCGACGTTCTCGGTCCATGAGCCCGTGACGGTCCGAACGTAGTCGCGGGTGGTGCGCACGCCGAAGCCCGGCGTCGCCATCGCCTCGATCGTCTCGTCGAGGGTCTTGCCGCTGAAATGGGCGAAGGAGATCACGACATCGAGCGGGTTGCGGACGACATAGATCCCGCCGGCGCTCACTCCCATGTTGATGAGCGGGTGGCCGTAATCCATCGCCTGGGCGTTGTGGGTCTTGATCAGGACCGGACGCCCGAGGGAACGGACGATCCCGGCCTGGACCCGCGGGCGGGTGGCGGCGATCTCGGCGTCGGTGGCGCGGTGCGCCGGCTTGCCGAGAAGCTGCGCGTAGAGCTCGGCCTTGCTCTCCGCGGCGCTGCCTTCCTCGATCCGGTTGATGTCCACGTCCTTGAAGGTCGGGTCGCGGATGATGTGGGCGAGTGCGTTGATGAAGGCGCGCGTCCAGGTGTTTCCGGAGCGCGGATAGGACGCGATCCAGATGATCCCCTTGGGGTTGTTCTTGCTGAGGACGATCATGGCCGGACCTTGATGCTCATGTCGGAAGATAGCCGAAGCGCGCCATCTGTTCGCCATGGTCGGCGACGATCCGCCCGACCTGCTCCGGCGTCAGGCCTTCCTTCCACTGGCCGGCGCGGCCGACGCGGAAGAAGCGACCGCTCCATTCCGGACGGTCGATGAAGCCGTCGGCGGCCTCCTTCCTCGTCATCTCTTCGAAGGAAGCGAGGCCCACGGCCTCCTCGATCTCGTCCGGTGCGGCGCCGATCCGCATATGCTCGGCAACGGCGGTGAACTGCCCGATCGGGTCCGCGAGCAGGTCCTCGTAGCGCACCACCTTGATCACGGGCGGGGTATTGACGGTCCAGCTCTTGACGTTCTCGCTCCAGCTGCCCCAGATCTCCGCGGCCAGCAGGTCGGTGCTCGGCGAGGCATTGAGGTGCGCCGCCATCGACGTGATCATCGCGTCGATCGGCCTCGAAACAAAGTCGGCCAGCGAGATGACGACGTCGAGCGGGTTCCGCACCACGTAGATGGCGCCCACCGAGACGCCGAGATTGATCAGCGGCGTGTCGAAGACCCGGCCCAGCACGCTGTTGGTCTTGACCGTCAGCACGCCGTTGGCCCGGCGCGCCATCTCCTCCGCCACCTTCGGCCGGGCCAGCACCACGTCCTGCATCGACGCGCCCGCCACCGGCTTGCCCATGAAGCGGGCGAAGAGCTCGACCTGACCGGCGATGCCCGGGCTGGTCTCGGCGATGCCGTCGATCTCGCGTTCGCCCGCAGGGCGCCCGCGCCTGATGCGGATGAGATGGTGGAGGAAGATCCGGATCCAGGTATTGCCCGATCTCGGGTACGAGGCAATCCAGACGATCCCCCTGGGGTCGTTCGCGTCGGCGGCAATCATGCGGACGGTTCTGCCTCAGGCCGGCGCGTCGCTCAAGGCCGCAATCAGATCGTCGACGATCGCCGTCACCATGCCGGGATCGTCGCCCTCGGCCATCACCCGGATCACCGGCTCGGTGCCGGAGGCGCGGACGACCAGCCGGCCGCTGTCCCCGAGCCGCCCGTTGACGTCCTCGATCATCTGGCGGACGACGCCGCTTTCCAGCGCCCGCTTGCCGCCGGCGGTCCGGACGCTCTTCAGCACCTGGGGCAGCGGCTCGAAAAGGTGGCACACCTGGCTGACCGGGCGGCCGAGCTTGCGCACGACCGCGAGCAGCTGGAGGGCGGCGACCAGCCCGTCGCCGGTGGTCGTGTAGTCGGACAGGATGATGTGTCCCGACTGCTCGCCGCCGAGATTGTAGCCCCCCTCGCGCATCGCCTCGGCAACGTGGCGGTCCCCCACCGGGGTCCGCACCGTCTCCAGGCCGATGCCCGCAAGGTAGCGCTCGAGGCCGAGATTGGACATCACCGTGACCACGACGCCCGGCTTCGAGAGAAGGCTCTGCTCGGCCCAGGAGGTGGCGATCGCCGCCATCATCTGGTCGCCGTCGATCAGGCGCCCGTGTTCGTCGACGATCACGACGCGGTCGGCGTCGCCGTCGAGCGCGATGCCGATGTCGGCACGCACTTCGCGGACCTTCGCAGCGAGCGCGGCGGGCGCGGTCGAGCCCACGTCCCGGTTGATGTTGAAGCCGTCCGGATCGACCGCCATCGGGAAAACCTCGGCGCCGAGTTCCCAAAGCGCCTCCGGCGCGACGCGGTAGCCGGCGCCGTTGGCGCAATCGACGACGACGCGGATGCCGTCGAGCGTCAAGGCCCGGGGCAGGGTGCGCTTGGCATATTCGATGTAGCGGTCGGTGACGCTCTCGATCCGCTTGGCGCGGCCGAGATCGGCCGGGGCGGCAAGGCGTCCGGCGAGGTCGGCGTCGATCAAGGCTTCGATCGCGGCCTCGTGAGCGTCGGTCAGCTTCGCCCCGTCCGGGCCGAACAGCTTGATGCCGTTGTCGTCATAGGGGTTGTGCGAGGCCGAGATCATCACGCCGAGATCGCACCGCATCGAACGGGTCAGCATCGCGATACCCGGGGTCGGAACCGGCCCGGTGAGCAGCACGTCGACCCCGACCGCGAGGAAGCCGGCCGTCAGCGCGTTCTCGATCATGTAGCTCGACAGCCGGGTGTCCTTGCCGATCACCACGCGGTGGCGATGGTCGCCATGGGTGAAGACGAGGCCGGCCGCCATCCCGACCTTCATGGCCACATCCGGCGTGATCGGCGGCCGGTTGGCGCGGCCGCGAATGCCATCGGTCCCGAAATACTTGCCGCCCATCGCTACCCTCACGCGTTTCCGCCGCGAAGCCTTCTTAGCGCGATCTTCGCTATCCGGCGTTGAAAATTGTCGAAGCGCCGAAACACACCGCGATGTTGCCATCAAGCCATTGATTCAGTTAATTTTCTTTACCCTGGGCCCGATCGCCGGTCCGGTCGGCCACCCGAAGCTCGACTGACCCGGGTCTCGCAAATTTTCCGGGAGCCTTCCATATCCATGGCTGGGCAGGTTCGAGCCGGTTCGCCGTTGAGCGGTCGGAACGCTAGGGAAAGGAGTCACTTTGGATCGCGGGATCGAGAGGGCGCCAGGCGCGGGTATCCTCGCCAGCCTGGCCGTGCTGGCTGCTTTTGTCGCGGTCGCCTTGTCGGCGGGGTGGATCGGGTCGCTGGCGACGACGCCGAACATCCCGACCTGGTATGCCGGCCTGACGAAGCCGTCCTTCAATCCGCCGAACGCGATTTTCCCGGTGGTGTGGACGATCCTCTATGTCCTGATGGGCGTAGCGGCCTGGATGGTGTGGCGATCGCCTTCAGGTGAGAGCCGCCGCCGCCGCGTCGCGCTCGTCCTCTGGTTCGTCCAGCTCGGTCTCAACGTCCTGTGGTCATTCGCTTTCTTCGGCGCGCGTAGTCCGCTCGCGGGCCTTGTGGTGATCGTTGTCCTGCTTGCGGCGATCGTCGTCACCATCCTCGCCTTCCGCCGGGTCAGCGGCCTGGCGGCGCTGCTGCTTGCCCCTTACCTGGCGTGGGTCGCCTTCGCGACCGTCCTCAACGCATCGATCCTGTCACTCAACGCCTGAAGCCCGCCCTTGCCGCAAATGTCAGTGAAAGGGTGACGCCGTTGCGGCTCACCATCCTCAGCCGCGCGCCGATCTGGTCGGCAAGGGCGCGGACCAGCCGCGTGCCGACGCCATGCGTCCGGTCCGCCGGCAGGCCGCGGCCGTTATCGGCGATGGTGAGCGTTGCACGCCCGCCCCGGACCCGCAGGCGGACGGTGATCTGCCCCTCCTGGCCTGGCGAGAACGCGTACTTGACCGAATTGGTGATCGCCTCGTTGACGATCAGCCCCAGCGGCACGGCCTTGTCGACGTGAAACTCGAACGACGTGATCTCCCGGACGATCCTGATCCTGGTGTCGACCAGCATCGACGCCTCGAGGTTGTCGCAGATGTCATCGAGGTACTCCTTCACCTCCACGCTCGCGACGTCGCTCGACCGGTAGAGCTGATCGTGCAGGTAGGCGATGGTCTTGACCCGCTCGATGGCGCGGGCGAAATCCTCTGCCGCGGACCGGTCCTTCTGTCGCGATTGCTTGAGGTGGAGCAGGCTGACGATCATGCCGAGGTGGTTCTTCACCCGGTGGCTGAGCTCCTTGAGGAGGAGCTTCTGCTTCTCCAGCGCAGCATCCCTCTCCTGCTGGATGCGGCGGCGCTCGGTCACGTCGAGGCAGGCGCCGAGCATGTAGGCGGGACTGCCGTCGGGGTTCCGGACGAGCGCACTCCGGTCATAGATCCAACGCTCCTCGCCGCCGACCACGGTGCGGAACTGGTAGTCGGCGTCCCGTCCTTCCTCGAAGCAGGCCCGGATATGCGTCCACGCATGCTCGCGATCGTCGGGGTGGATCAGCGACAGGAACTCACCCGAGGTCGTTGGCGCACGCTCCGGCGGAAGGCCGTAGACCTGGCACAGCGCCTCGTCCCACTCGACCCGGTCCTCGGCGATCGTCCAGCGCCAGGTTCCCGAACGCGACGCCTTCAGCGCGGCGAGCAGCCGTTCGTGCTCGCTTCCCGCGAATTGTCTTGCACTGGCAACGACCTGGGGATGTCCCGCCACCGCTACCCCACATCAGCGCGCGCACCGCCGCTACCCGGCGCGATTCCGACACGCCGTGACGCTATCCCAAACCGTGTGGGACCGGTAGGGCCGGAACCGACAAACCGCATCCGGCGTTCTCCGGCGATGCCCAAGGCAATCGCGAGCCACCCGAAAGGCCTGACCGAACGGAGCGTCCACCTCTGCGTCGACATGCAGAGGCTCTTCGCGCCGGGCGGCCCATGGCCCACGCCATGGATGGAGCGCGTGCTGCCGGCGATAACCGCCATAGCCGAGCGGCATGCCGGCCGGACGGTGTTCAGCCGGTTCATCCCGCCGGAGAAGCCGGAGGACATGCCCGGCCGCTGGCGTGATTACTATCGCCGCTGGCGGGAGGTGACGGGCGAGCACCTCGATCCCGACCTCCTGGCGTTGATGCCGCCGCTCGCCGCCCTCGTGCCGCCGGCGGCGGTGATCGACAAACCCGTTTACTCGGCCTTCCACGGATCGGCATTGAAGTCGCGCCTCAGGCAGCGGCAGGTCGATACTCTGGTCGTCACCGGCGGCGAGACGGATGTATGCGTTCTCGCCACCGTGCTCGACGCAGTCGACCTGGGCTATCCGGTGATTCTCGTCACCGACGCGCTGTGTAGTTCCTCCGATGCCGGGCACGACGCGCTGATGACGCTGTTCGGCGAACGCTTCACCCTGCAGGTCGAGCTGACGACCGCCGAAGCGGTGCTGTCGGCCTGGTCGGCCCGGCATTGATGTCGAGGATGTCGCACTCTCCCGGTTGCCGCAGTCCCTTTTGATCTGAATCAAGGCCCGCAACTCTGCCGGATCCCACGGTTCGCCCGGTTCGTCGGCATTTTCCGCCGGCGGTGAATCGGGGGAGCCTGACCGGTGCCGCTCATCGTCGTCTTCGGCCTCATCACTTTCGTCGCGATCATCCTGAGCGCGTTCGCGCAGGACGCACTGTTCGCCTTCCACATGGCGCTGATCGCCGTCATCTCCGGCATCGCCGCGATCTGGCGGATGCGGACCGTCGACTACTCGAAGACCGCCGCCATTCCGCTTCATCCGCTACCGGCCGGCTACATGGATGATGTCGTCCGCGCCGGGGTGATCGCAACCGTGTTCTGGGGCCTCGCCGGCTTCCTGGTCGGCGTCTACATCGCCCTCCAGCTCGCCTACCCCGAACTCAATCTCGACCTGCCCTGGACCACCTTCGGCCGCCTTCGCCCGCTGCATACCTCGGCGGTGATCTTCGCCTTTGGCGGCAATGCGCTGATCATGACGTCATTCTACGTCGTCCAGCGCACCACCGGCGCCCGCCTCTGGGGCGGCAACCTCGCCTGGTTCGTCTTCTGGGGCTACCAGGTGTTCATCGTGCTCGCGGCCACCGGCTATCTCGCCGGCATCACCCAGTCGCGCGAATATGCCGAGCCGGAATGGTACGTCGATCTCTGGCTGACCCTCGTCTGGGTCGCCTATCTCGCCGTGTTCCTCGGCACGCTGCTCAAGCGCAAGGAACCGCACATCTACGTCGCCAACTGGTTCTACCTCGCCTTCATCATCACGATCGCGATGCTGCACGTGGTGAACAACCTGGCGATCCCCGTCTCGCCGCTCGGCTCGAAGAGTTACTCGGCCTTTTCCGGCGTCCAGGACGCGCTGATCCAGTGGTGGTACGGCCACAACGCGGTGGGCTTCTTCCTCACCGCCGGCTTCCTCGGCATGATGTACTACTTCGTGCCGAAGCAGGCCAACCGGCCGATCTACTCCTACCGGCTCTCCATCGTCCATTTCTGGTCGCTGATCTTCCTCTACATCTGGGCCGGCCCGCACCATCTCCACTACACCGCCCTGCCGGATTGGGCGCAGACGTTGGGCATGGTGTTCTCGATCATGCTGTGGATGCCCTCATGGGGCGGCATGATCAACGGCCTGATGACGCTGTCGGGCGCGTGGGACAAGCTCCGCACCGACCCGATCATCCGCATGATGGTGATCGCCGTCGCCTTCTACGGCATGTCGACCTTCGAGGGCCCGGTGATGTCGATCCGCGCCGTCAATGCGCTGTCGCACTATACCGACTGGACCATCGGCCACGTGCACTCCGGTGCGCTCGGCTGGGTCGGCATGATCTCCTTCGGCGCGATCTACTTCCTCGTGCCGAAGCTGTGGAACCGGAGCCGCCTCTACAGCCTCCGCCTGGTCAACTGGCACTTCTGGCTCGCCACCATCGGCATCGTCATCTACGCCTCGGCGATGTGGGTGTCCGGCATCATGCAGGGCCTGATGTGGCGCGAATACGACCAGGAGGGCTTCCTCGTCTACTCCTTCGTCGAGACCGTCGAGGCCATGCATCCCTACTACCTGATCCGCGTGCTCGGCGGCCTGCTCTACCTCGTCGGTGGCCTGCTCATGGCCTTTAACGTCTGGAAGACGATCCGCGGCGACATCCGGCAGGAGACGCCGATGGGCGCTCCCGCCGCTCCCCAGCCAGCCCAGTGAGATCCCGACCGATGGCCATCAGTCACGCAAAGATCGAAAAGAACGCGACGCTTCTCCTCGGCCTCAGCCTCGGGGTCGTCGCCATCGGCGGAATCGTCGAGATCGTGCCCCTGTTCTACCACCAGAACGTCATCGAGAAGGTCGAGGGCATGCGCCCCTACACGCCGCTCGAGCTGGTCGGCCGCGACATCTACATCCGCGAGGGCTGCTACGTCTGCCACAGCCAGATGATCCGGCCGATGCGCGACGAGGTCGAGCGCTACGGCCACTACAGCCTCGCCGCCGAGTCGATGTACGACCACCCCTTCCAGTGGGGCTCGAAGCGGACCGGGCCGGATCTCGCGCGCGTCGGCGGGCGCTACTCGGACGAATGGCACGTCCAGCATCTGACCGACCCGCGCTCGCTGGTGCCGACCAGCATCATGCCGCCCTACGGCCACCTCGTGACCACGCTGCTCGACACACGTAATATCGGCGGCCATCTCGCGACCAATGCCATGGTCGGGGTTCCCTATACCGAGGACATGATCAAGTTCGCCGGCGAGGACCTGGCGGCGCAGGCCGATCCGAATCTCGACAGCGCCGGCCTGAACGAGCGCTACGGCGACAAGGTCAAGATTGGCCTCTTCGACGGCGACCCCAACCAGATCACGGAGATGGACGCACTCGTCGCCTATCTCCAGATGCTCGGCACCTTGGTCGACTTCACGGCCTACGAGCCGCTCTCCGAAGACAACCGGAGGTGACGCCATGAGCTACGAGACGATGCGTCACTTCGCGGACAGCTGGGGGCTGATCTTCCTGTTCGTGGTCTTCCTCGCCGCGGTCGGATGGGCCTTCCGGCCCGGATCCTCGTACCGCGAACAGGCCGACATTCCCTTCAAGCACGACGATCATGAGGACCAGAGGCATGGCTGAGGTCGGCAAGGCAACGAAACCGGACGGCCACGACGGCGGCGTCGAGATCGACTCCGTCACCGGACAGCCGACCACCGGCCACGTCTGGGACGGCATTCGCGAACTGAACCGGCCGCTGCCGCGCTGGTGGCTGTGGACCTTCTACGCCACCATCATCTTCTCGCTGGTCTACGTGGTCCTCTACCCGGCGATCCCGCTCCTGCGCGGCGGCACCGGCGGCGTCCTCGGCTATTCGACCCGCGCCGATGTCGAGGATCAGATCGACCTTGCCCGCCAGGCGCAGGCGGGCCGGCTCGACCAGATCGCCAACCTGCCGCTCGAGGAGATCAAGGCGAACGCCGATCTCGACCGCTTCGCCGTCGCCGGCGGCCGTTCGGCCTTCCTGGTCAACTGCATCCAGTGCCACGGCACCGGCGCTGCCGGGTCGCCCGGCTACGCCAACCTCAACGACGACGACTGGCTGTGGGGCGGCACGCTCGAGGACATCTACCACTCGATCGCCTACGGCGTCCGGTCGGACCACCCCGACACGCGCTATTCCGAGATGCCGCCGTTCGTCGACATGCTGACCCGGCCGCAGATCGTGGCGGTCGCCAACTACGTCCTGTCGCTCTCCGGTGGGGACCACGACGCGGGCCTCGCGGCGGAAGGAAAGGCGATCTATGACGATCCGAGCAACTGCGTGAGCTGCCATGGCGAGGGCGGCGTCGGCGACCGCACCATCGGTGCGCCGCGGCTCAATGATGCGATCGCGCTCAAGGCCGGAACGCTCGACGAGATCGTCGCCCAGATCGAGAGCCCGAAGCACGGCGTCATGCCGGCATGGGCCGGCCGGCTCAGCGACACGGTGATCAAGGAACTCGCGCTCTATGTCCACGCGCTCGGCGGCGGCGAGGCGACGGCAGAGTGAGCATGGACGCGCCTGAAATTGCCAGGGAGGGGACCGCCTCGCGCGTCGACCAGTTCGACGTCGAGGCGGTCAACCGCCGCAGCCGCCAGAAGTTCTACCAGGCGCGGATCAAGATCTTTCCGAAGCGCGCCGAGGGCTTCTACCGCCGCCTGAAGTGGGCGGTGATGGCGGTGACCCTCGCGATCTACTGGATCACCCCCTGGATCCGCTGGGACCGCGGACCCTATGCTCCCGACCAGGCGGTGCTGGTCGACCTCGCCAACCGGCGCTTCTATTTTTTCTTCATCGAGATCTGGCCCCAGGAATTCTACTATGTCGCCGGCCTCCTGATCATGGCCGGGCTCGGGCTGTTCCTGGTGACTTCGGTCGCCGGCCGGGTCTGGTGCGGCTACACCTGCCCGCAGACGGTCTGGACCGATCTCTACATCTGGGTCGAGCGGCTGATCGAGGGCGACCGCAACGCCCGCATGAAGCTCGACAAGGCGCCATGGACGGCGGACAAGATCGGCAGGCGGGCCGCCGTCTACCTGGTCTGGCTGCTGATCGGCGTCGCCACCGGCGGGGCCTGGATCTTCTATTTCGCCGACGCGCCGACGCTGCTGCGCCAGTTCGTCACGGGCGAGGCGGCGGCCATCGCCTACATCACCGTCGGCATCCTGACCGCGACCACCTTCGTCTTCGCCGGCTTCATGCGCGAGCAGGTCTGCACCTATATGTGCCCCTGGCCGCGCATCCAGGGCGCCATGCTCGACGAGGATTCGCTGCTCGTCACCTACAACGACTGGCGCGGCGAGCCGCGCTCGCGACACCAGAAGAAGGCGCAAGCCGAGGGCCTCGACGTCGGCGATTGCGTCGACTGCAACGCCTGCGTCGCCGTCTGCCCGATGGGCATCGACATCCGCGACGGCGACCAGCTCGAATGCATCACCTGCGCCTTCTGCATCGACGCCTGCGACGGCGTCATGTCGAAGCTCGGCAAGCCGCAGGGGCTCATTTCCTACACGACGCTCCGCGACTACAACACCCACGCCGCCGAGGCCGCAGCAGCGGGCCGGGCGGTCGCCACCGCGCACCAGAAGTCGGTCGGCATCTCCCATATCGTGCGTCCGCGGACGATTCTCTACTTCTCGCTCTGGTGCCTGGTCGGGCTGGTGATGCTGGTCAGCGTCGTCACCCGCGACCGGCTCGACATCAATGTGCTGCCCGACCGCAACCCGCTCTACGTGACGCTGTCCGATGGCTCGATCCGCAACGGCTACACGGTCAAGGTGCTCAACATGACCAACGAGCCACGCACCTTCGAGGTCACCATCGACGGCCTGCCCGGCGCCGGGATGTGGCTCGCGGCCAATGACGAGCACGAGCCGGTCCGCGCCATCGCCGTCGATGTCGAGGCCGACCGTTTGCGCGAGGTCAAGGTCTTCGTCTCCCAGCCGGGCGACGATGCGCGGCCGGGCCTGACCGGATTCGAGTTCACCGTCCGCGATCTCGACGGCTCGGAGAGCGGACGCGCCGCGGCCGACTTCTACGCGCCGGGGGGATAGGGACATGGGCATCAGGAACTTCTTCCGCCTCGACGACGAGCATCCCTTTACCGGGCGGCACATGCTCGCGGTGGTGCTGCTCTTCTTCGGCACGATCATCGGCGTGAACATCGTCATGGTGATCTCGGCAACCGGCACCTTCCCCGGCCTTGTCGTCAAGAACAGCTACGTCGCCAGCCAGAACTTCAACCGCACCCTTGCCGAAGCAAAGGCGCAGTCCGAAATGGGTTGGCGCATGACTCTCGACGTTGGCGACGGTCTCGTAGCGGTTCTGCTCGTCGACCGCGATGACGTTCCGATCCGTGACCTTGACGTCGTCGCCGAGGCCGGGCGCCCGTCCACCACCGGCGAGGACCGGCGTATCGCCCTGGTCCGGGACGGCGACGGTTACCGCGCCGCCGAGGCGCTGCCGCCCGGGTTATGGGAGGTCGCGATCGAGGCCCGCCGCGACGGGACGCGTGTCTTCGGCGCCCGGAAACGGATTCATGTCAGGGGAAAGGGCGGCTGATGGACGCGCGCGAGGCGTTTGCCGTCAGCGGCAGCTGCTGCACGCCGGTCGCCTTCGTCTCGACCGCCGGCCGGATCGACCCGACCTTCGTCCGCGTCAAGGATGACGGTAGCGGCCACATCGACTTCCTCGTGCCCGAGATGCACTGCGCCGCCTGCATCGGCAGGATCGAGGACAGCCTCAATGCTCTCCCTGGGGTCGCGCGGGCCCGCGCCAACCTCACCAGCCACCGCGTCGGGATCGACTTCGACGTCGCCTCGGGCGATCCCGACGCCATGCTCGCCGCGATCGAGACAGCCGGCTACTCCGCCCGCCCCTTCGATGCGTCCGCCTTCGATGCCGCGAGCCGCGACGCCGTGGGCGGCGATCTCGTCCGCTGCCTTGCGGTCGCCGGCTTCGCCGCGGGCAACATCATGCTGCTCTCGGTCTCGGTCTGGTCCGGCGCCAGCGACGCCACCCGTGAGCTGTTCCACTGGCTCTCGGCGCTGATCGCGCTGCCGGCGATCGCCTATGCCGGCCGGCCGTTCTTCCGTTCGGCGCTCCGCGGCATCTCGGCCGGCGCGCTGAACATGGACGTGCCGATCACGATCGGCGTGCTGCTTGCCGCCGCGATGAGCCTCTACGAGACGGCGACCGGCGGCGAGCACGCCTATTTCGATGCGGCGGTATCGCTCCTCTTCTTCCTCCTCGTCGGGCGCTTCCTCGACTACCGGATGCGGGATGTCGCGCGATCGGCGGCGGCGAAGCTGATGTCGCTCTCGGCGCGGAGCGCGATGCGGATCGCCGCCGACGGCTCGGTCACACTCGTGCCCATTGCCGGCATCGTGCCGGGCGATATTGTGCGTGTCGCCGCGGGGGAGCGTATTCCGGTGGACGGCATCGTCACCGCCGGCGCCAGCGACATCGACAAGTCGATGCTGACGGGTGAATCGGAGCCCGAGTCGGTTCGGGCGGGCGGCAGGGCCTTTGCCGGCACACTCAACCTCACCGGCCCGCTCACCCTCAAGGTCACGGCGAAAGCCGGCGACACGCTATTGGCCGAGATCGTACGGCTGATGGATGCGGCCGAACACGCCTCCGGCACCTATGTCCGCATCGCCGATCGCGTCTCGCGGTACTACGCCCCGTTCGTGCATATCGTCGCGCTCGGCACGGTAGTCGGCTGGCTGCTGGTCGGCGGCGGCTGGCACATGGCACTGACCACGGCCGTCGCCGTGTTGATCATCACCTGTCCCTGCGCCTTAGGTCTTGCGGTGCC
>JALHRF010000102.1 GCA_022841545.1 Bauldia sp.
GGCTTCGGCTATGACGGCGACGATCCCGACGGCTACCGCACCATGCCCGAGGTCGTCGCCTTCATCTCGCGCTACGCGGAGGCGATCGCCGCCCCGGTCGAAACGCACACCACGGTCACCTCCGTTCGCGCCGACGGCGAAGCCTACCGGGTCGAGACCGATCGCGGCGCATGGCGCTGCCGCTCGGTGGTCATCGCCACCGGCGCCTGCAACCTGCCGCATGTCCCGAAGCTCGCCGAAGCGGCGCCGCCGGGCATCGCGTCGCTCACCCCGAGAGACTACCGCAACCCCGGCCAGCTCGCCAACGGCGGCGTCCTCGTCGTGGGGGCTTCGGCGACCGGCATCCAGCTCGCCGAGGAGATCCACCGCTCGGGCCGCGCGGTCACCCTCTCGGTCGGCGAGCATGTCCGCGCGCCGCGGACCTACCGCGGCCGCGACATCCAGTGGTGGATGGACCGGGCCGGCGTGCTCGACGAGCGCTACGACGCGGTCGACGATATCGCGCGGGCGCGGAAGGTCCCCTCGATCCAGCTCGTCGGCACGCCGGAGCGGAGATCGCTCGATCTCAACACGCTGCGCGGGATCGGCGTGAAGGTGCGCGGCAAGCTCGCCGGCATCGCCGATGGCAGGGCGCAGTTCTCCGGATCGCTCCGCAATGCCTGCGCCCTTGCCGACCTGAAAATGAACCGGCTCCTCGATACCATCGACGGCTTCGCGGCGGAAAGCGGACTCGATGCCGAGATCGAGCCGCCGCGTCGCTTTCGCCCGACCGAAGTCGATGAGTCGCCGCCGCTTGGCGTGGATCTGAAGAGCGGGGAGATCAGGACGATCCTGTGGGCGACAGGCTACCGGCCCGACTATGCGTGGCTCCACCTGCCGGTGCTTGACCGCAAGCGCCAGATCGTCCACGACGGCGGCATCATCGCCAGGTCGCCGGGGTCATACGTGATCGGTCTGCAATTTCTCCGTCGCCGCAAGTCGGCCCTGATCGACGGCGCCGGCGACGACGCGCGCGACCTCGCCGGCCATCTCGCGGCCTTCCTCGCCGGCCATCCCGCACCGGTCGCGGTGTCCGCCTGACATGAACCACGACCGCTACGACGACGCCTACATCCGATCGATCCTGAGCGGCGTGAAGAGCGTCGCGGTGGTCGGGGCGAGCACCAACCCGGCGCGGGCGAGCAACATCGTCGTCAAGTATCTGCTCGGCAAGAAGTACCGGACCTACCCGGTCAACCCGGCCTATGCGGGGCAGAAGATTCTCGGCCAGACCTGCTACGCGAGCCTCGCCGACCTTCCCGAGCCGGTCGACCTGGTCGACATCTTCCGCCGCCCCGACGCGGTGCCGGCGCTGGTCGAGGAGGCGCTCCGGCAAGTCCCGAAGCCCAAGGTGATCTGGATGCAGCTCGCGGTCCGCGACGACGCGTCGGCTTCGCGCGCCGAGGCCGAGGGCGTCAAGGTGGTGATGAACCGCTGCATGAAGATCGAATACGGCCGCCTCTCGGGCGAGATCGCGTGGTTCGGCGTCAACACGCAACGGATAACGTCGCAAAAGCCGATCCTCGGCGACCAGGCACAGAACCTCGACCTCGGCGAGCGCGGCTGACCGCCGGCGTGGACGAAACGTACCCGTCCGGCCGCTGCGCGTTTCGTCGTTCACATGTTTACGTCCTGCGCTAGACTGGAGACGCGCCAGGCGGGCGGACCGGCTTCGGGCCCGCCCTTGTCCGCGCCGTGACGCGACGGGAGTGGCTCATGGGATTTCCGACGGGATGGATCCTCGCCGCCATCGCATTCGCCGGCCTCCTGGCTGGCGATGCCGCGGCCGCGGCCGAGACCTACGGCCGCAACAAGTGGATGCTCTGCAAGCCGGACGGCGAGCAGCCCGGCGGCGTCATGTCGGGCGTGACGACGGCCACGGCCTTCACCCCGGACGGGGCGAGAGTGGCGATCGCGGGCGAGGATCGGACGGTGCACGTCTGCGAGACGGCGGACGGCGCGGTGACGGCGACGATCGCGGCGCCCTCCGCCCTCGCCGAGGATGACGAGTATGTCGACGTCGTCGCCCTGAGTGCCGACGGCGCGCACCTCGTCACGGCATCCGGGGACAGGATGGTCCGGCTCTGGGACATCGCGGCCGGCCGTGAACTCGCCGTCATGGAGCATCCCGCACCGATCCATTTCGCGGCCTTCAGCCCGTCCGGCGGACATCTCGTCACGTCGACGGGGGACGGAACGCTCAGGCTGTTCGAGGTCCCTGCCGGACGAGAGGTGGCGACGATCTCGCATCCAGATGTCGCAAGGGCGGTTGCGTTCAGCCCGGATGGCGCACGTCTCGTGACGGCCTCCGAAAACGGGTCGGTGCATGTCTGGGACATGACCGGCAATCGCACGGCGTCGCTGTCGGAACCGCATGGCAAGCGGGTCTATGACGCGGAATTCAGCCCGGACGGCACCAGGATCGCCACCGCGTCCCAGGACCGCACCGCACGGATCTCTGATGCCGCCACCGGCCGCACGCTGCTCACCCTGGCGCATTCCGCGCCGGTCGCCGCGGCGGCGTTCAGCGCGGACGGTGCGCGGATCGTGACCGGCACCGACAACCGCGCGCTCGTCTTCGACGCGGTCTCGGGCGCCGAACTCCTCGCCCTCGAGGGCGGCGACTACGCCGTGAACGATGCGGCCTTCAACGCCGACGGCAGCCGCATCGTCACGGCCTCGAGCGACCAGACCGTCCGCGTCTTTGACGCGGCCAGCGGCGAGGAGATCGCGGTGCTGACCGGGCACCTCGTCGGCGTCGAGTTCGCCGCCTTCACGCCCGACGGCGAGCGCATCATCTCCGTCGGCGGGCCGGAGGGCGTGCTCTGGACGAAGCTCGCCGCGGGCGGCCTGCCGGCCGATTCCGCCGGGCTCTGGTTCGTAGATTTCGGCACCCCGGAGGAGCCGCTGCCGGTCGAGATCGTCAGGCACCTCTGCATCGCCCAACCGATCGCGATCGGCGGGGACGGGCTGCTCGTGTTCTTCGAGATGGTGTCCGACGCCGATCCGCCAGAGGCGCTCATCCACCTCCGCTGCGCCACGGACCTGAGCTGCCGGGTCTTTGCCGGACCGCCCGCGCAGGGCATCGAGGAACAGGGCGCCGGCACCGTCGCGTTCACCGGAGAGACGGGGAGCCTCTGCATGTACGGCGAATGCCGGCCGATCGGCCGTTGTCCGGAGATCGCGTGGACGGACGAGGAGCGCGACAGCGGCCTCGCCGCGCGGTGGGAGGCCACGGTGCAGCCATCCGCCCGGTAGCGCCGGCCGAGCGGTGGACTGGGTTCAGGCGAACAGACCGAACCGGCCTGACGATCGCGGATCGTGGCGCGATTTGCGAATTGACCGGTGTCTTCACCACCTTGAGCTCGGCGCCACGCGCGCCGCCCGGCGAACTGAAACGAGGGGGTCGCGAGGACAGGCCCCGCGACCCCCAAAATCAACGCATTCCCCTGTCGGGAATGCGTGGCGGACCAGCATGTCCGCCTCCGCCATCGGTGCCGGGCGCTTCGCAAAGCGCCCCGTTCCCTCCGGCGGGCCCCGCGCGTCGGGCCGCTCCGAGGCGGGCCCGGGATCCGGGTATCCTTGCCCCGCGTCACACGCTCAGGGCGCCTGTTCGATGAAGCCTCCGGAGGCAACAAAAACCCTCCGAAGCGCTGCGCTCGGGAGGGTCGAAATTCGACCTGGGTCAGCGCGGATCAGCCGGCTGACGCTCCCTTGCGCACGCGCGTGACGGCGAGCGGCGCGACGCCGCATCCGTCCGGCTTCCTGGTCGCTCGTCTCGACATGACACGCATCCTTTGGTCGTCCAGGTCTCCGCCGTCCACCGGCGGGAGCGGGCGTGTAGGAGCCGCTTGTGGCGAAGTCATGGCGGCGAAACGCGGGCCGGGAGGATCGCTCACTCCTTCGCGTCGACCGGCGGCGGATCCTTCTTCGGAATCGCTTTCTCGACCCAGCGGAGCACGGTCAGCACGAGGAAGGCGAGCAAGGTGGCGAGGATGGCGATGAAGTAATGTCCGATGCCGCAGGCGACGCCGATCGCGCCGGCGAGCCAGAGGCTCGCGCCGGTCGTCAGCCCGTGCACCTCGCCGCGCGAGAAGATGATCGTGCCGGCGGCAAGGAAGGCGACACCCGCCGTCACGGCCTCGATGACGCGGATGGGATCGCTCTGCACCCCCCTTCCGTCGGCATGCGCGGTCAGTTCCAGCGTCAGCACGGCGAAGGTCGCCGCCGCCAGCGCGACGAGGATATGAGTCCGCATCCCGGCAGGCCGCGCGAGATACTCGCGCTCGAAGCCGATGATGCCGCCGAACAGCGCCGCTGCAATCAGCCGGATGACGACGACATCAATGCCAAGTTCGCTGTCGAAGAGGTTTTGGAGGTCTGACATGCCACGTCTCCCCAGCCACATTCGGGGAAAAACGTTGTCGTGGCGTATTCGTTCCGCCTGCGGGATCGCGTCAGCGGCCCGAGCCCTCCGACAGGATCGACGTCGGAGTCACGGCCAGCGGCGCGTCGAGCATCTCGGTGATCTCGCGGACCACCTGCGCGGCATTCTTGCGATAGCCGCGATGCAGTTCGTCGACCAGCTTCCGCAGCCGGTCGAGGTCCATCTTGAGCCCGGCCTCGGAGGGTTTCGCCGTGTCGGCGACATAGGCCACCGAACGGTAGTGATAGGCCGCGGCGAGGAGGAGCGGCACGAGGTCGTGCTCGCCGATGCCGCGCTCCTCCATGACCGCGTCGAGCGCATCGAACAGCGCCGCCTCGTCCTCGCGGTAGGTCCGCTCGGCTTCGTCCTCGCCCTCGGGAAGATCGTCTTCGGCCATCGTTTTACCCTGCGGTCCCTTGCGCGATCGGCGGCTGGAACGAGTAGCCCATGTCCCAGGGGAAATAGATCCAGGTGTCCTGGCTCACCTCGGTGATGAAGGTGTCGACCAGCGGCCGCCCGGCCGGCTTGGCGTACATCGTCGCGTAGTGGCACTTCGGCACCATGTCGCGGACGAGCCGCGCGGTCTTGCCGGTGTCGACCAGGTCGTCGATCACCAGGACGCCCGCGCCCTTGCCTTCGGCGAGGTCGACGATGTCGCGGCCGACCGGCTTCAGCACCTCGAGCCCGCCCTGGTCGCGATAGTCGTGATAGGAAGCGACGCAGACCGTCTCGATCAGCCGGATGCCAAGCTCGCGGGCGATGATCGCCGCCGGCACCAGGCCGCCGCGGGTCACGCAGACGATCGCCTGCCAGTTGCCCTTGTCGGACAGGCGCCAGGACAGCGCCCGCGCATCGCGGTGGAACTGATCCCAGGACACCGGAAACGCCTTGTCGCTCTTTGCGTCGCTCATCGTCTCATCCCCCCTTGGTGCTCGAACCCGCTCATCGCCGCCACGCCAGCGTATCGGCGATCCACGGGAAGACCGCCCCGGCCCAGACCTGCTGTCCCATGCCGGCGCAGTGACCGCCGGCGCCGCTGTCCGCGCTGAGCTTGACGAGCTTCTTCTCGCAGGCGAGCGCGGCGTAGAGCATGTCGGACTGGGACGCGAAGTCGCCCTCGCAGTCAACCACCAGCGTCGGGCATTTGATCAGGCCAGCGTGGCCCTCGAGCGTGTAGCCGGCCTGCATCCGCAGGAAGTCGCCGACCGTCTTCGCGCCCATCGTCGCCATGCGCGGCGCGAGCATCTCCTGCATCGCGGGAAGCTTCAGTGCCTGCTCGAGGAGGTCGTCGGCCACCGGATCGGAGGCGGCGATCCTGTCCCATGCCGCCTCGCCCCACGCGGCGGGCAGGAACTTGGGCAGGATCATCTTCCTGACGCGCGAGACGAACTCGTACTGGCCCGGATCGCAGACAAGTGCGGCGAGCCGATGCTCGTGCGCCGCGCCGCGGGGAGCGAGGTAACCGCCGAGGCTGCGCCCGACGAGGACCAGCGTCGCGGGGTCGACACCTTCCTGCGCCAGCAGCCAGTCGACCGCCGGCGTCAGCACGGCCTCGAAATCGGGCCGCATCGGGATGCGCTGCTCGTAGAGCATGCCGCCCTGTCCGGGACCTTCGAACTGGAAGACGTTCATGCCGCGGGCGAGCGCCATCCACGCCGTCTCGGAATACGCGGACTCCGCGGTCGAATCGAAGCCGGGGAACAGGATGATGGTGGGCCTTGCCATAGCCGGGCCCGGCTGGCGCAGGAGGTACCCGGTCATCTTTCCGGCCCCGAGGGGAATCTCCGCGATCGTCGCGGCATAGGGCATCAGCTTCAGCGCCGCCCGGAACGCGGCGCGGTGACCGCGCCAGCCGGCCTGCAGGCGCGCATCGTCGAGGTCGCCGCGGATGTAGAAGATCGCCTGCCGCCAGTATTCCATCGCGCGGAGCCACGCGCCCCTCGTGCTCTCGCGATGCCCTTCGGCGGCCTTCGCGAGCGCCTCCGCGCGCCCGGCCGCATCGGACCACTTCCTGTACCAGTCGCCGGCATCGCCCGCCGCCGCCCGCGACGCTGCCACCAGAACCTCGCCGAGGTCCGCCGCGCCGGAATAGGCGGCGGCAAAGGTGCGCTTGAGCTGCGCGTCGCAGTCGTCGTTGTCGTAGTAGAGCTTCACCGGGTCGTCTCCCATGTCCCCTGGTCAGTCCGACGCAAGCCTGATCTTGAGGGCGGCGAGCATTGCCGATACCGCCGCCTCGGCTGCGGCAAGCCGCGCCTCGTCGCGCGAGCGGAGCACCAGCGTCGTCGTGAATCCCGTCACCGGGTCGAAGGTCGGGTAGCTGCCGATCGCCACGTCGGGATACTCGGCCTGGATCGCCCCGAGCGGAGCGGCGATGTCGCCTTCCTTCAGCCCCGCCGCGACCGAGCGCGAATGCACCTTCCGTCCCGTTTCCAGCCGCGGCGCGAGCGCGTCGAGCATCGCCTGCATGATCGACGGCACGCCGGCCATGACATGGACATTGCCGATCGAGAAGCCCGGGGCCTTCGACACCGAATTCTCGATCAGGGTAGCGCCCTCCGGGATTCTGGCCATGCGGAGCCGCGCCTCGTTGAGCTGGTCCTTCGGGATGCGCTCGAGGAGGAGCGCCACGGCCCGCGGATCGACGTCGATCGGCACCGCAAAGGCCTTGGCGACCGAATCCGCCGTTATGTCGTCGTGAGTGGGGCCGATGCCGCCCGTGGTGAACACGTGGTCGTACCGTGCGCGGAGCGCGTTGATCGCCGTGACGATGTCGTGCTCGACATCCGCCACGACCCGCACCTCGCGGAGATCGATGCCGATATTCGTAAGGTATTCAGCGATATAGCCGATGTTCTTGTCCTTGGTCCGGCCCGACAGGATCTCGTCGCCGATCACCAGGATCGCCGCCGTGACGATCTTGCCCGCGCCTTCGCTCGTCTCGGCCATGGATTTCCCCGGTTCCGCTTGCTTTCGTGCCGCCAAGGGCGGCCCGCGCCGCCATGATTCCGGGCCGCGCACCCTTGCGCTAGCGCAAAGTAGGCCCCGGCGAAACCGGCAACATTCAAGGCGATGCCCCGAGCCGGACTATAAACCGATGCGCCCCGACCTTGCCGCCCGCTACGCCGAGGAGCGGCTCCCCCGCTACACCAGCTACCCGACCGCGCCGCAATTCACTGCCGCCGTGGGCCCGGAGGCCTATGCGGGGTGGCTCGGCGCGATACCCGAGCGGAGCCTCGCGTCGCTCTATGTCCACATCCCGTTCTGCCGGCGGATGTGCTGGTATTGCGGCTGCAACACGTCGGTTGCGGCCCGGCACGATCCGATCGAGACGTACCTTGGGGCGCTCTCCCGGGAAATCGCGCTCGTCGCGGACCACCTGCCGGGGCGGCTTTCGGTGACGCACATCCACTTCGGCGGCGGCACGCCGACCATCGTCAAGCCCTACGAGTTCCGGAACCTACTCGCCCAGCTGCGGTCGGCCTTCGATGTCGCCGCGTCGGCCGAGATCGCCATCGAGATCGACCCGCGCGTGCTCACGGCCGAGATGGCTGCCGCCGTCGGCGATGCCGGCGTCACCCGTGCGAGCCTCGGCGTACAGAGCCTCGACGCGACGGTCCAGGCCGCTATCAACCGCATCCAGAGCCTCGAGGAGACCGCGCTTGCGGTCGACCGGCTGCGGGCGGCCGGCGTCGGCGGCATCAACATCGACCTGATCTACGGCCTGCCGCATCAGACCGCGGCCTCCTGTGTCGCGACCGCCGAGGCGTGTCTTGCGCTCCGCCCGGACCGCTTCTCCGTCTTCGGCTATGCGCATGTCCCGGGCTTCAAGCGCCACCAGCGGAAGATCGATGAGGCGGCGCTGCCCGGCGGGGAGGCGCGCGGCGCCCAGGCGGACGCGATCACGGAAGTCCTCGAAGCCGCCGGCTATCACCGGATCGGCCTCGATCACTTCGCGCTGCCCCTTGACGAAATGGCCTTGGCGGAGCGATCGGGTGACCTCCGCCGCAATTTCCAGGGCTACACCACCGACGCCGCCGAGGCGCTCATCGGACTCGGCGCCTCAGCCATTGGCCGCCTGCCCCAGGGCTACATTCAGAACGCCCCCGGCACCCGCGACTATCTCGCGGCGCTGGCCGCGGGTCGCCTTGCGACGGTGCGGGGGATTGCACTCTCGGCCGACGACCGGCTCCGGGCCGCGCTGATCGAACGGCTGATGTGCGACTTTCGGGTCGATGTCGCCGAGATCTGCGGCCGCCATGGCGAACCGGCCGAAGCGGTGGCCGATGCGATACCGGCGCTCGACCGGCTCGCCGCCGACGGCATCCTCCGGCGCGACGGCATGGTGGTCGAGATGGCGCCCGAGGCGCGGAACCTGGTGCGGGTCGCGGCGGCCGCCTTCGATGCCTATCGCGCCAGCTCGACGGCGATCCACAGCCGGGCGGTCTAAGCCATGGCGCGGCGCCACATGCCGGTGCTATGCCGCGACGAATGCGTTTCCCCACGCCCCTGATCGAAGGTCGGCTCGTCCGCCGCTACAAGCGCTTCCTCGCCGACGTCGAGCTCGAGGACGGCGCGGTGGTCACCGTCCATTGCGCCAATCCCGGCTCGATGCTCGGTCTCGCCGAGCCCGGCATGCGCGTCCTCCTGTCGCGGTCGGACAATACCGCGCGGAAGCTCCCGCTCTCGTGGGAATTGGTGGAGGCCGGTGGCCGCCTCGTCGGGATCAACACGGCCCTTCCCAACCGCCTGGTCGAGGAGGCACTTCGCGAGGGCCGCGTCGCGCCGCTCGCGGGGCATGACGGCATACGCCGCGAGGTGGCCTATGGCCGGCAGTCGCGGGTCGATTTCCTGCTGACGGGCGAGGGCCGGCCCAACACCTATGTCGAGGTCAAGAACGTTCACTTCTCACGGGCGCCCGGGCTCGCCGAGTTCCCGGATTCCGTCACCGCCCGCGGCGCGCGGCACCTCGACGAACTGTGCGCCATGGTCGCCGCCGGCCAGCGCGCGGTCATGGTCTACCTCGTGCAGCGCTGCGATTGCGCGACTTTCGCCATCTGCCGCGACCTCGATCCGGCCTATGCGCTCGCCTTCGACCGGGCGCGGGCGGCCGGCGTCGAGATGCTGGCCTATGGCTGCCGCATCTCGACACAGGAGATCGCGCTCGCCGACCCGATTCCGGTGGTCCTCTGACCCCGCGAAAGCTTGTATCGCGGGTGGAAAATCGTCATATGCTCGCGATGGTGACGAATGACGCGCGGCGAAGGACGCGGGAGCAGGCTTTCGAATGGTGAACTACATCGAGGCGGTTCTCGCCCCGCAGAAGAACGACGGTCAGATCAAGCTCTACGGCCGCGACGCCTTTGCCGGCATGCACAAGGCGGGACGGCTCGCGGCCGAGTGCCTTGACGCGGTCAACGACCTCGTCGCTCCCGGCGTCCCCACCCAGGTGATCGACGATTTCGTCTATGACTTCGGGATGGCCCATGGCGCGCTTCCGGCGACGCTCGGCTACAAGGGCTACACCAAGTCGTCCTGCACCTCGATCAACCACGTCGTCTGCCACGGTATCCCTGGCGACAAGCCGCTCCGCGACGGCGACATCGTCAACATCGACGTGACGCTGATCGTCGACGGCTGGCACGGCGACTCGAGCCGGATGTACAAGGTGGGCGATGTCAAACGCGCAGCCGAGCGGCTGATCGACGTCACCTACGAGGCGATGATGCGCGGCATCGAGGCGATCCGTCCGGGCCGCACCACCGGCGACATCGGCGCAGCGATCCAGGACTATGCCGAACACGAGCGCTGCAGCGTCGTCCGGGATTTCTGCGGCCACGGCGTCGGCCAGCTCTTCCATGACGTGCCCAACATCCTCCACTACGGCAGCCCCGGCGAAGGCGTCGTCCTCAAGCCCGGCATGATCTTCACCGTCGAGCCGATGATCAATCTCGGCCGCCCGCAGGTGAAGATCCTCGCCGACGGCTGGACCGCCGTGACCCGCGACCGGTCGCTCTCCGCCCAGTTCGAGCATTCGGTCGGCGTCACCGAGACCGGCTACGAGATCTTCACGCTCTCGCCGAAGGGCCTCACCCCGCCACGCAGCGGAGCATGACGGGATTCGACGACAAGTCCGGGGCGATCCCCCATTATCACGACCACCGCGAGCGGCTGCGCGAGCGTTTCCACGAGATCGGCGGCGAGAACCTCCGCGACTACGAGTTGCTCGAACTGCTCCTGTTCCAGGCGATCCCGCGCGTCGACACCAAGCCGATCGCCAAGGCCCTCCTGCAGCGATTCGGCAGCTTCGGCGAGGTGCTGGCGGCGCCGATGGCGCGGCTCACCGAGGTCGACGGCGTCGGCGAGAAGGCGGCTCACCACATCAAGGTGGTCTACGCCGCCGCACAGCGCTTCCTGAAGGAGCCGGTCAAGCAGCGGCCGCTTCTCGACTCGTGGTCGTCGGTGATCGACTACTGCCGCGGCGCGATGGGCTTCGAGGCGGTCGAGCAGTTCCGCATTCTCTTCCTCGACAAGCGGAACACGCTGATCGCCGACGAGGTGCAGCAGAGCGGCACCGTCGACCACACGCCGGTTTATCCCCGCGAGGTGATGAAGCGGGCGCTGGAACTGTCGGCGACCGCGCTGATCCTGGTCCACAACCACCCCTCCGGCGACCCGACGCCGTCGCGGGCGGACATCCAGATGACCAAGTCGGTGATCGACATCGCCCTGCCCCTCGGCATCACCGTCCACGACCACATCATCGTCGGCCGGAACGGCCACGCGAGCCTCAAGGGCCTGAAGCTGATCTGAGCGGCGAGGCCGGCCCGGCGCCGGACCGGCCTTTCCCACCGGTCTCAGTCGACGCTGCGTGGATCGTCCTTCGGGTCGACATACTTCACGTCGAACGGCCCCATGCCGTTGAGCTGCACCACCGACTCGGTTTCGGCGAACAGGTAGTGGGCCGTGCCGGAGGGAAGATGAAAGAAGGTGCCCGCAGGCAGGCCATTCAGCGCCGCCCGGTCGACCTTCTCACCGGACTCTATGGTGAGGTTGCCGGAGAGGACGACGATGAACTCGTCCTTCGAGTGCATGTGGGGCGGGACGACGAACCCGGCCGGGAACTTGAGACGGAGCACGAACGGCCCCTCCTCGGCCGGGCTTCCCAGGAGCCGGGCGGCCCGCGCGCCGGGCGGGAGCGATGGCGGCGCCGGCCCCCACACGATGGCATCGCCCGGGACGACGGTGTGATGCGGCTCATGGGCCTGTCCGGCGGTCGCAGCGCCGGTGATCGCGGCGGCGGAGACCGACAGGGCGGCGGCGACGGAAAGCGTGATGTACTGCATGGTTCGGTCCTCTTGCCTTGTGCTCCGGCATTGACGATCGACCGGAGCACGATGGAGCGGACCCTTGCCCGACCCAGGCGGCGCGATCCTCATCCGATCGGAGGAGCAGAATCCGGACCTGCGGTATGGTTTTCGGATCGAACCGGCGCCCGGCTGCTGACGACATTGCGTCACGACGCGGGGTAGGCGTTGCTCGTTCGCGCCGCCGCGGCGATAACCGCTGCTGTTCCGCCAGGATGCTTCGCCCACCGCCATGCCCCGC
The DNA here is from genome assembly GCA_022841545.1 of Bauldia sp. Classification (GTDB taxonomy): domain Bacteria; phylum Pseudomonadota; class Alphaproteobacteria; order Rhizobiales; family Kaistiaceae; genus Bauldia. The sequence goes on from JALHRF010000102.1 coordinate 12,071, forward strand.
AGCGCCACACCCTATCCCCTGAGCCTGACCGACGCCCGCCGCGTCTGGCTCGCGGCCCAGCGGCTCGATACCGAGGCGCCGTTCGGCGAAGGCCCGGACGCGACCCGGGCCGCCGTCGAGCATCTCGGCTACGTCCAGATCGACACGATCAACGTCATCGAGCGCTGCCACCACCACATCCTCTACACCCGCATCCCGGCCTACCGCCGCGCCGACCTCCGGCACGCCCAGGCGGTCGAGAAGTCCGTCTTCGAATACTGGACGCATGCCCTCTCCTACATCCCGACGCGCGACCTGCGGTTCTACGTGGCCGCCATGCGACGCCACCGTCGCGAGGGCCATGCCTGGTTCGGCTCGGTGTCGGCGGCCGACATCCGCAAGGTGATGCGGCTTCTCCGCGAGGGCGGCCCGCTCTCGATCCGAGATATCGACGATGACGTGCTGGTCGACAAGAATCACCCCTGGGCCAGCCGGAAACCGTCCAAGGCGGCGCTCCAGTTCGCCTTCTACATGGGCCGGGTCGCGATCAGCGAGCGGACCGGCATGCTCAAGACCTACGACCTGATCGAGCGCCATTTCGACTGGGACGAGCCGCCGAAGCCGGCATCGGAACGCGACACAGCCGCCTATCTCCTCGATCGTGCGCTTCGTGCCCAGGGCGTCGTCAGCGTCGATTCGATCTGCTACGGCGACAACAAGCGCAAGGCGGCGATGAGGTCGCTGATCGATGCGCGAGTCAGGAAAAGGGAACTGGCGCCGGTCGCGATCGACGGCGCAGGCAAGCAGGAGCATTGGGCACGGCCCGAGACCCTTGCCGCGATCCCGACGCCGGACGCCGAGCCGGTCCACATCCTCTCGCCGTTTGATCCTCTCGTCATCCAGCGCAAGCGCCTCAAGCTGCTCTTCGGCTACGACCACATCTTCGAGGCCTATGTCCCGAAGGCGAAGCGCCGCTACGGGTATTTCGCGCTTCCCGTCCTCGTCGGCGACCGCATCGTTGCCGTCCTCGACCTCAAGACCGACCGCGCCGCGGGCAAGCTGCTCGTCCAGCAATGGACCTGGACCGGGGGCGCCGAAAGCCGCACGCTCAAGCGCCGCATCGAGGAGGAACTCGGCCGCTTCGAGCGCTTCCAGCTCGCGGCGTAGCGTGACGGCCGTGATTTCGACGCGCTTCGTGGCCACATTGCCGAAGAATCGAACGGAGCCCAGGCCGATGCCGGCAATGCAACCGCATACCCTCGCCGCCGCGCTGCTCGCCGGCGCCCTGTTCCTTCCGGCCGCCGCGACGGCCGAGGTCGCGGCAGTCATCCCCGCGTGCCCCCTGCTCACATCCGACGAGGTGGCTGAGGCCTTCGGAGTTCCGCTCCGCTCGTCCGAAGAGGAGCCCTCCGGCGGCGGCGAGGGCGAGGGGCGGATGACGACGTGCCTCTGGACCCCGGCCGACGGCGAACCGGGGGCGACCCTGTCGGTGGTGGTGTGGTCCTGGCCGCGGGGGGACGGTGGCGCGGCGGGTTTCCTCGAGACGCTCCGCCTGCTCGCCGGCGAGGAGTCCGATCGGCCGCCCACCGAGACTCTCGCCATCGGCGACGATGCCCTCTGGGACGGCGACCGGGTCTATCTCCGCAAGGGCGGGACGAGCGTGACCCTCGCCACCAGCCTCAACGCCCTCGACCCGACGCCCGACGCGAAAGCCAAGCTCGAAGGGCTGGCGGCGATCGTGGCGGAGCGGCTCTGAGCTACGCCGCTTCGAGCCACTTCACCTCATCCGGCGTGAGCGATATGTCGAGGGCCTGAAGCGAGTCCTCGAGTTCGCCGAGCGCCAGCGGGCCGATCAGCGGGATCACCGGAAAGTCCTGGTGGAGGCAATAGGCCAGCGCCACATGGAGCGGGTTCTTGCCGAGCCGTTTCGCGAGTTCGAGGGCGCGGTCGCGCCGCCGGAAATTCCGCTCGCTGTACCAGCACCGCACCAGCTCCGCGTCGTCCCGCTTGTCGCGGCCGGCACGGTCGGTGAAGAAGCCGCGGGCCTGGCTCGACCAGGCGAAGTTCGGGATCTGGCGCGCGCGGAGCCACGTCTTCCACGCGTCGTCCGAGGCGGCGAGCACGTCTGGCCATACCGGCTCGATCATCTCGGCCAGCGAGAAGTTGTTGGAGAGCGCCGCCGGCAGGTGCTTGCCGTTCATCTCCGCATAGGCGAAGGCCGCATCCATGCGCTCACGCGTCCAGTTCGAGCCGCCATAGACCTTGATCCGCCCGGCCCGCACCTCCGCGTCCATGGCATCGACGAACTCGCCGACGGGAACGTCCGGGTTGTCCCGGTGCATGAAGTAGACGTCGATGACGTCGGTCTTCAGCCGGTCGAGCGATTCGGTGAGTTGCGGCGCGATTACGTCGGGATAGCAGAGGGGAGAATGCGCCCCCTTGCCGATCAGCACGATGTCGTCGCGCACGCCACGCGACGCCATCCAGTCGCCGAGCAGGCGGTCACATGTGCCCATGCCGTAGATCCAGGCACTGTCGAGCACGTTGCCCCCTGCCTCGTAGAAGGCGTCGCAGAGGATGGCGGCCTGGGTGTATGTCTCGAAGTTCGCCCCGCCCAGCGCCAGCACGGAGACATCGCGATCAAGGGCCGCGAGCTTCTGCCGCCGCATCGGCTTCGCCGGTCTGGCGAGCGGCCGCCCGTCGACCTTCGTGCGTCCCTTCGACGGCTTCTCGAACTCGTACTTGAGGGCCACCGATTTCCGCCAGGCGTCGAGCGCCCGCATGTTACCGAGCGTATCCGCCCAGGTCATGCCCGGCGGGTCGAACTCCTGCTTCCCTGCCCGGATCGCATCACCGGCGGCGTCGATCTCGAAGGCATAGAGCCAGCCCGGCTCCTCGACCGCGATGGTCTCGGTCTCGCGATCCTTGCGGTGGATCGCGATCGTGCCGGTGCCGCCCTGCTTGCCGCTCCCGAACCAGAACTCCTTGACCTCGATCCAGCCAAGGGTGCCGTAGATGCGGAGCACGTTCTCCTGCGCGACGCCGAGATACACCGTCGCGTCGGCGACAACGCCGCCCGGAAACGCCATCGTCACGGCGCCCAGGTCGTCGGCTCCGGTTTCGCAGAAGTGCGCCACGCCGCCAACCTTGACCGGGTCGAGGAACGGCTTTCCCACCGCGGCCCCCGCGATCAGCCGCGCCATCGATACCGGATAGCCCCCGAGGTCGAGGATGGCTCCGCCGGCGGTGGCGTTGGCGAAGAGCCGCCCCTCCGGATTGAAGGTCATGTTGAAGCCGATGCTGTCGCGGATCATGCGGAGTTCGCCCACCGCCTTGGCCGCGACGAGTTCGACGAGCTTTGCGACCATCGGGTGAAGGCGGTACATGAAGGCTTCGCCGAGGAAGGTGCCCGAGCGCCGGGCCGCTGCGACCATCGCCTCGGCCTCCGCGGCCGACACCGCGATCGGCTTCTCGCAGAGGACGTGCTTGCCGGCTTCCGCGGCCTTGATCGCCCATTCCGCATGCGCCGAATGGGGCGTGGCGATGTAGATCGCCTCGACCTCCGGGTCGCCGAGCATCGCCTCATAGCCGGCGAGAATGCGGGCACCGGGGAACCCCTCCGTCAGTCCCGGCCTGTCGGGGTCGCGCGTCGCGATCGCCACGAGCCGGCCGCTTCGCGAATGCGGAAGCGCGTCGGCGAACGCCTTGGCGATGCTGCCGGGGCCAATAATGCCCCAGCCGAGGCTGGACGGGTGTGACATGAGCTGGATATCCGGAGGAACTGGGCTTTGATGACGGCACGAATTTTAGGCGCAAATCCCTGCGATCACAAACGGAAGTGGCGGATTTCTCATCAGCATTGGCTTCTTTCTTGCTTCCCGGTCTAGGATAGAGTCCGTTGGTTCCACCCGGGGAGGATGATGCCCGCCGCCTTCAACGAAATGACCCTGCCGGATGGGTCCAGCCGCCCCGGTTACGGCGTCCTCAAGCGTTGGATCGACGCGACCAGCCCGGAGAGCCTCGCGCATCGCCGCCTGGAGGCCGAGCTTCTCTTCCGGCGAATTGGCATCACCTTTGCGGTCTACGGCCAGAACGAGGCCGAGGAGCGCATCATTCCCTTCGACATCATTCCGCGGGTGCTGACCCGCGCCGAGTGGCAGCGGCTGTCCACCGGGCTGGAGCAGCGGGTCCGCGCCCTCAACCTGTTCCTCAAGGACGTCTACGGACCCGCCGAGATCCTGAAGGCCGGCATCGTGCCGGAGGACCTGATCTACCGCAACCCATATTACCGGCCCGAGATGGTCGGTCTCCGACTGCCGCATGACGTCTATGTCCACATCGCCGGCATCGACCTCGTCCGCACCGGCGAGGACGAGTTCTACGTGCTCGAGGACAATGCCCGGACTCCTTCCGGCGTTTCCTACATGCTGGAGAACCGCGAGGTGATGATGCGGGTCTTCCCCGACCTCTTCGCCGAGCATCGCATCGACCCCGTGGAAACCTACCCGGAGGAACTGCTCGCGACGCTGAAATCGGTCGCCCCGCACGCGGCCCAGTCGGAGCCGACGGTCGCCCTCCTCACCCCCGGCCCTTTCAACAGCGCCTATTACGAGCACTCCTTCCTTGCCGACAAGCTCGGGATCGAACTGGTCGAGGGCCGCGACCTGCTGGTGGTCGACGATGTCGTGGTCATGCGCACCACCGAGGGCCCGAAGCGGGTCGACGTTCTCTACCGGCGCGTCGACGACGACTTTCTCGATCCGCTCACGTTTCGACCGGATTCGGCGCTCGGCGTCCCCGGACTGATGAATGCCTACCAGGCGGGCAACATCACGCTGGCCAATGCCGTCGGCACCGGCGTCGCCGACGACAAGGCGGTCTACTCCTACATGCCGGAGATCGTCCGCTTCTATCTCGGCGAGGAGGCGGTCCTGAAGAACGTGCCGACCTGGCGCTGCCGCGAAAAGGACGCCTGCGCCTACGTGCTCGAGCATCTCAAGGAACTGGTGGTGAAGGAGGTGGCAGGGTCGGGCGGTTACGGCATGCTGATCGGGCCGCGGGCCGATCAGGCGACGCGCGAGGAATTCGCCCACAAGATCCGCGCCAATCCCGAGAACTACATCGCCCAGCCGACGCTGGCGCTCTCGACCTGCCCGACCTTCGTCGAGGAGGGGATCGCGCCGCGCCACGTCGACCTCCGTCCGTTCGTCCTCACCGGCGCCGACAAGATCCGCATCGTTCCCGGCGGCCTTACCCGCGTCGCCCTCAAGGAGGGCTCGCTGGTGGTCAATTCGAGCCAGGGCGGCGGCACCAAGGACACCTGGGTGCTCGACGCATGAGGAGCGACAGCACCCGTCATCCCCTCCCAACCTGTCATCCCCGCGAAAGCGGGGACCCAGTAAACGATGTCGGCGGACACATTGAAGCCTGCGGTGGTTACTGGATGCCCGCTTGTAGCGGGCATGACAGCGAGTGCTTGCGCCCATGCTGAGCCGCACCGCCGACACCCTGTTCTGGCTGGGCCGCTACGTCGAGCGGGCCGAGAACACCGCGCGGATCATCGACGCCGCCAGCCGGCTCGCGACGGTGCCCATCGCCTATTCCGGGCGGACCACCGAGTGGGAGTCAGCACTCTCCGCCGCCGGCGTGCGCGCCTCCTTCGACGGCGCACGGGGCGAGCCGGATCGCGACGCGGTCATCGATTTCCTCGCCTTCTCGCCGGTCAACCCGTCGAGCATCCGCTCGTGCCTCGACACCGCCAGGAACAACGCCCGCTCGGTGCGCACCGCGCTCACCGCGGAGATGTGGGAGGCGATCAACGGTGCGTGGATGGAATTGATGCGCTTCGACGGGACGAAGATGGACCGGCAGGCGCTCAACACCTTCCTCTCGGGCGTCAAGGAGGCGTGCCTCCGCTTCGACGGCTCGGCCTACCGGACGATGCTGCGGAACGACGTGTACTACTTCCTCCGCCTCGGCTTCTATCTCGAGCGCGCCGACAATACCGCCCGCATCCTCGACGTGAAATACCACGTGCTTCTGCCCGACGAGGCCAATGTCGGCGGCGGCCTCGATTATTTCCAGTGGGCCTCGATCCTCCGCTCGGTCTCCGCCCTCACCGCCTACCGCTGGGTCTATCACGACAGCCTCAAGCCCTGGCTGATCGCCGACCTCCTGATCCTCAACGAGCAGATGCCGCGCTCAATCGCGAGCTGCTATGGCAACCTCGCCACCTATCTCGACGAGCTGTCGCAGGCCTATGGCCGCCAGGGTCCCTCGCAGCGCACAGCCCGATCGATCCGTACCCGGCTCCAGAACACGAGCATCTCGGACATCTTCCAGCGCAAGGGCCTGCACGAATTCCTCACCGAGTTCATCGCGGACAACGGCCGGCTTGGCGACGCCATCGCCGGCCAGTATCTCGTCTGAGCGCCGCGCGATGCGCCTCCGTATCCTTCACGAGACCGCGTACCGCTACGCCTCCCCGGCGAACCGCGCCATCCAGATCCTCCGGCTCACGCCGCGCGGCCATGACGGCCAGTTCGTGATCAACTGGCGGCTCGACATCGACCGCGACTGCCGCCTCCAGGCCTCGTCCGACCCGTTCGGCAACCGCGTCCATTCCTTTACCGTTGCCGGTCCGCTCGACGGCCTGGTGATCACGGCAGAGGGTGAGGTCGAGACCGCAGACATGAACGGCCTCGTCCGCGACCAGGTCGAGCGCGTGCCCGCCGGCGTGTTCCTCCGCGAGACGCCGCTCACCGCAGCGGACGAGGGCATCCGCACCCTCGCCGAAGAGATCGCCGCCACGGCCGGCTCGAACCCGCTCGACGTGTTCCATGCGCTCATGCTGGCGATTCGCGACCGCATGCGTTTCGACGTCAACGCCACCGACACCGGCACGAGCGCGATCGACGCCTTCGAGCACCGCCACGGCGTCTGCCAGGACTTCGCCCACGTCTTCATCGCCGCGGCCCGGCATCTCGGCCATCCCGCGCGCTATGTCGGCGGCTACCTGTTCCAGCCCGCCCTCAGCCACTGGCAGTCGCAGGGACCCGCCGGCCAGTCGCAGTCGCAGTCGACCGATGCCCAGGACGCCGGCCATGCCTGGGCCGAGGCACTGGTGCCACATCTCGGCTGGGTCGGCTTCGACCCGGCGAACGGCATCTCCCCGACCGACGCCTATGTCCGCGTGGCCGTCGGCCTCGATTACCTGGGCGCCGCCCCGGTCCGCGGCACCCGCTACGGTGGCGGCGGGGAATCCCTTGCCGTCAAGGTGATCGTCCACGATGCCTCGCGGGGCGGGCGATGATCCGCCGCGCCTTTTCCCCATTGCCACCACGGCCGCTTGGCCCGAAAGTCATGCGTCCAGAATCGGGGGCCAGGCGAAAGCCATGACGTATTGCGTGGGCATCCTTGTCCGCGAGGGACTGGTGATGATCGGCGATACCCGCACCAATGCGGGCGTCGACAACATCGCCACGTTCCGCAAGCTGCACCTGTTCGAGACGCCCGGTGAACGGGCGATCGCCTTCGCCTCGGCCGGAAACCTGTCGGTCGCCCAGTCCGTGCTGTCGATGGTCAGCGAGGGCTTCCGCAACTCCGAAAGCGGCGAGGTCGAGCGGCTGATGGGCGTCGACACGATGTTCGGCGCGGCCCGGCTGGTCGGCCGCGCCGTCCGCGAGGTGCACCGCATCGGCGGCCTGTCCGAGGAGCAGAGCCAGTCGGGCGCCTTCGACGTGACGATTCTCCTCGGCGGCCAGG
>JALHRF010000103.1 GCA_022841545.1 Bauldia sp.
GAAACGGTCGCGGGTGTCACGTTCTACACCGACTTCCTCGCGAAGGGCCTCTCGCCGCCTTCGACGCTCCAGAACGACGGCACCGCCAACCGCCGGCTGTTCATCGCCGAGACGGTCGCAATGTACCAGTCCGGCCAGTTCGACGTCGGCTCGATCCGTCAGGAGAACCCCGACATCGACATCGGGGTGATGATGATCCCGCATCCCGAAGGCAAGGACACCGCCGCCGTGCTTGGCGGCTGGAGCTTCATCGTCCCCAAGGACGCGCCCAACCCGGACGAAACGAAGAAGTTCGTCGAGTTCCTGGGCCAGTCCGACAACATGGGCTTTTTCACCGACACCTTCCCGGCACGCGTATCGGCGATGGAGATGGAGCGGTTCAAGGACCCGATCCTGACCGTGTTCAAGGCTATGCTCCCCCACGGCCGCACCCTTCCGCCGCACAAGAACTGGATCCCGATCACCCAGGCCTATTTCGACGGCGTGCAGTCGATCATGGTCGGCGACGCCGAGCCGCAGGAGGCGATGGATATCGCGGCCGAGGAAATCCAGGCGCTTCTGGATCAATAGGATTTTGTGGCGGCTCCGGCGTAAGAGGATCGGACCCGCCACGATCTTCCGTGATGCCGTTCCTGAACCACCAACCGTCATCCCCGCGAAAGCGGGGACCTAGTAAACGATGCCGCGACTCGTTCTGGTTCGGCGGTGGTTACTGGGTCCCCGCTTTCGCGGGGATGACGGGATCTGGTTTTCGCGTCCACTCGCCCAAGGCGTGAGAAAGCACCCATGAACCAGAGCCGCGGCGTTCTCTTCGTATTGCCGGCGATCATCGTGCTCGCGATCCTGATCGCCTATCCGATCTTCTACACGGGGCTCCTGAGCGTCACCGACGAGGACGGCGCCTTTGTCGGCCTCAGGAACTTCGAGACGGTGGTGAAGTCGCGGACCACGTCGATCGCGGTGTGGAACACGGCGTACTACGTGCTCGGCTCGATCGTCTTCCAGGTCATCCTCGGGACCATTGTCGGCATCCTCCTCAACCAGCAGTTCCGCGGGCGTGCCATCGTGCGGTCGCTCGCGCTGATCCCGTGGGTGGTGCCGGGCATCGTCGCGGCGACGACCTGGGCGTGGATGTTCCACACCGAGTTCGGGATCATCAACTACATGCTCCAGTCGGCGCACGTCATCGACGAACCGGTGTCGTGGCTCACCAATCGGGACACGGTGATGCCGGCGCTGATCGCCATCAACTCATGGAAGCTCTTTCCCTTCGTCGCGGTGATGGTGCTGGCCGGGCTGCAGACGGTCCCGAACGACCTCTACGAGGCGGCGCGCGTCGATGGCTGCGGCTTCCTCGGCGAGGTGCGCCACGTCATGCTGCCCTCGATCCGGCCGGTCCTGGTGGCGATCACGCTCCTCCTCCTGATCTGGGGGCTCAACGCCATCACCATCATTTACGCGATTACCCGCGGCGGGCCTGCAAACCGGACGTTGACCACGCCGATCCAGATCTTCCGCACCGCCTTCGAGCTGTTCCAGTTCAATCAAGCCGCGGCGCTGTCGGTGATGTTCTTCCTCGTCACCATCGTCTTCGTCGCAATCTACATCCGCGTCTTCGGCGCCTCGAGGACGGGACACGCGGCATGAGGACGAGCCCCCTCGCCTGGACGATCATCGCGCTCGGCGCGGCGCTGCTCCTCGCCGTCTGCGTCTTCCCCTTCGCCTGGATGGCGCTCTCCTCGGTGAAGACGCTCAGCGAACTCTACACCGTGCCGCCGGTCTGGCTGCCCGAGGTGCTGAGCTTCGAGAACTACCGGAAGGTCCTCTTCGAATCGAACATCCCGCGCTATTTCCTCAACTCCGCGGTGATCTCGATCGGCGCTACGGTACTCGCCCTCGGCCTCGCCATCTTCGCGAGCTACGGCCTCGCCCGCTTCCAGTTCAAGGGCAAGGGCGCCTACCAGGCCGCGATCCTGCTCGGGCAGCTCCTGCCGACCGCGGCGATCATCGTGCCGCTGTTCGTCACGCTCCGCGTCCTCGGCCTGGTCAACACCTATCTCGGCCTGATCCTCGTCTACATGATCATCACGCTGCCGCTCAGCGTGTGGATGCTGACCAGCTATTTCAAGGCGATTCCGGTGGAACTCGAGGAGGCGGCGATCATCGACGGCTGCTCGCGGCTCGGCGTGCTCTTCCGCATCACCCTCCCCCTCTCGGCGCCGGGGATCGTGGCGATCGTCGTCTACGCCTTCGTCACCACCTGGAACGAATTCATCTTTGCGCTGGTGCTGGCGCAGGACTACCGGGTGAAGACGCTGCCGATCGGCATCGCCGAGTTCACCACCGAGTTCAACACGGACTGGGGCGCCGTGATGGCCGCATCGCTGATCATGACGCTGCCGATCGCGATCCTGTTCTTCGCCATGCAGAGGATGTTCGTGGGCGGGCTCACCGCCGGCGCCGTCAAGGGATAGGGACGATGAAGGAACGGAACGGCATCCCGATGATCGGCTTCGGCACCTCGGGCCTCGGCGACAAGGCGCATGAGGCGATCGCCACGGCGCTAGAAGTCGGCTACCGCCACCTCGACACCGCCCAGAGCTACGGCACCGAGGAGACGATCGGCCGCGTCCTCCGCGACAGCGCCTTGCCCCGCAGCGCGGTTTTCCTCACCACCAAAATCTCCGATGCCAATCTTTCCGGCGACCGGTTCGTGCCAAGCGTTCGCCAGAGCCTCGACCGGCTCGGCACCGACCATGTGGATCTCCTCCTCATCCATTGGCCCTCCCCGGCGACGCCGTGCCGTTTGCCGACTACATGACCGCGTTGGCGCAAGCGAAAGCAGACGGCCTGGCGCGGCGGATCGGCGTTTCAAACTTTACCACCGCTCTTCTCGCCAAGAGCACCGCGATCCTCGGCCCCGGCGCGCTCGCCGGGAACCAGGTCGAGATGCACCCGCACTTCCATAACCGGACGGTGCGCGACTGGTGCGATGCACACGGCATCGCCGTCATCGCCTATATGCCGCTCGGCCTCGGCCGCGTGCTCGGCGACCCGGCGCTGACGGAAATCGCGGCGCGCACCGGCGCGTCTCCGGCGCAGGTCGCCCTGGCCTGGCTCATCCAGCAAGGCGTCATCGTCATCCCGGCCTCGAAGAGCCGCGCCCACATGGCGGCCAACCTCGAAGCCGCGGACGTCACGCTCACCGACCCCGACATGGCGGCGATGGCCGCGACCGACGGCAACCACCGCATGATCAACCCGGCCAAGTCGCCGGCCTGGGATTGAGCACTGACTTCAGCGCAGCGGCTTCAACGCAGATACCGCCGAATCCAGTTCGCTTGTGGCCGCAAGAAGATCTGTCAGGATCGTCTCGCCGATCGGCGCCACGAGTAGTCTCGCCCGGGCTGGCCAAGCAGCAGCGCAAGAACCCGCCGTTGGACGGAGGAAAAAAGCGCACCGGCAAGACCGGTGGGCGCAGTAGCTGACCTACCCATATCGGGATTATATATACCCAATATGGGTATGGTCAATGCCGCTCGCGGGCACTTGGCACCCACGTTTCTGCCGGCTTTGCCCCCCTACCCCGCCTTGACCGCGTCGATGCGCTTCCGCATGGCCGTAGCGCCGTCCGCATCGAGCACGCCGAACTCCATCGTGCAGCGCCACTCCGCGCCGGGCGCCAGCATGAGGACGTTGCCCTTCGCCTTCTCCGCCGTGTAGCCGTCCGGCTCCGCGGTGGCGGGAAGCACGATGCCGATCGCCTCCTGGTCGCCAGTGCGGGTCGTCCAGCGCACCCCCTTCGGCAACTCCCCCGGACGATGGCGGACGAAGTCCGCGCCGCCGTCGGGGTGGACCTGCATCGTCTCGGCCCAACCTGACGCATCAGCCGGATAGGTCAGCGTCATCACCAACTCGGGGTCGATGCCGCGGCCGATGGTCCGATGCGCCCCGGGATTGGCCAGCACGTCGGCGAGCAGGCGCTTGTGCTCCTCGCTCTGGATCATGTTCGACGGCACGGCCGTGCGGACATTGATGTGGTCGAGGTCGTCGGGCACCGCATCCACCACCACCGAACCGTCAACCGGCCGGAAGTTGATGTGGGCGAGGTACATCAGCTCCATCGGCTTCCGCATGAGATTGCGGACGATGAGCTCCACCCCGATGCTGGTTTCCCCCGCCCGGAGCGTCACCGTCGGCGTGGCGAGGTAGTTGGTGGCGAAAGCGATCGCATGCCGGTATTCGCCCGTCAGCGCCATGAAGGGCTTGTCGCCCTCGTCGCCGACCAGCAGCCTTGCCGTGAATGGCGCATTGGGGATCTCGCCGTGGAGCGGATGGGTATCGCCCTCGCCCTGGTTCCCCATGGCCGTGATGCCGCAATGGATGAAGAAGGCGCCATAGGTGCCGAGGTAGTCCGTGTTCGCGCGTGGCTCGGGGAACATCGAGCCCATGGTCAGCGACCGGCCGTGGAAGACGGCATCCCAGATCTGCTGACCCTGGAACGGAAGCAGGTCGATGTGGCCGGCGGAATTCCGGATGCGGAGGCCGGCGACGCCGGTGCCGTACCGAAAGGTCGAGGCGGTCATCTCGCCATGGGTGACGAGCAGGCGCTCGGCGTCAGAGAAATACTCGGGGCGCAATTCGACGGAGGTAACGGTCATTGTTCTTGCTCAGCTCTGTGTCTTGACCAGCTTGTGCCGGATGAATTTCGGTTCGAGGTAGTCCTTGATGCCCAGCGACCCGCCCTCGCGGCCGTAGCCGGACTCCTTGACGCCGCCGAAGGGGATTTCGGCGGAGGCGAGGAGCATCTCGTTGATGCCGACCATGCCCGCCTGGATCCGGTCCGCCGTGCGCTGGGCGCGCTCGGCGTCATTGGAGAAGACGTACGAGGCGAGGCCGAAGGGCAGCGCGTTGGCGCGGGCGATCACCTCGTCCTCGTCGACGAAGGTGGTGAGCGGCGCGATCGGCGCGAACGGCTCCTCGACCATGATGCGCGCATCGTCGGGCACGTCGGCGATCACCGTCGGCTCGATGAAATGGCCCTTGTTGAGATGCGCCGGGCGCCGCCCGCCATGGAGCAGGCGGCCGCCCCTATCGACCGCGTCCTTGACCATCGCCAGCGCACCGTCCACGGCGCTGCCACGGATCATCGGCCCCATGGTCACACCGTCCTTGAGGCCGTCGCCGATGACGATTCCTCGCGTGAATTCGACGAAGGCCTCCTCGAACGGGGCCTTGATGCTCTCGTGCACGTAGAAGCGGGTCGGCGAGATGCAGACCTGGCCGGTGTTGCGGAATTTTGCCATGGCGGCCGCCTTCGCGCTCGCCTTCGGATCAGCATCGCGGTGGACGATCACCGGCGCATGGCCGCCGAGCTCCATCGAGGCGCGCTTGATGCCCTCGGCGCACTGGATGAGCACCTTCTTGCCGACGGCCACCGAGCCGGTCAGCGAGACCTTCCGGATCACCGGCGAGGCGATCAGTTCCGCGGCGAGCTTCGACGACGGCCCGGTGATCACCGTGACCACGCCGGGCGGCAGGCCGGCGTCGATCAGCGCCTGGGCAAGATGGAAGCACGACCCCGGCGCTTCCGACGCGGGGCGCGCCACCACCGCGCAGCCGGCGGCGAGTGCGGCGGCGATCTTCCGCGACGGCAGAAGCGCGGGAAAATTCCAGGCCGAGAGCGACAGGCAGACGCCGACCGGCTGGTAGACGACGCTGAGCCGCTGGTCGGCGGCGCGTGCCGGGATGAGCTGGCCGTAGACCCGCTTCGCCTCCTCCGCATACCACTCGTACTGGTCGGCGGCGGCGTTGGTCTCGCCGCGCGCCTCGGCGAGCGGCTTGCCCGTCTCGGCGCTCATCACGCGGGCGATGTCTTCGTTGCGCTCGCGGATCAGGTCGGCGGCCTTGCGCATGATCTTCGCGCGGTCCCAGGCGGGCATCGCCCGCCACGTCGCGAAGCCGCGTTCGGCGCTGGCGAGCACCAGCGCGACATCGTCGCTGTCGGCCGATGGCACCGTGCCGATCTCCTCCTCGGTTGCCGGCGAATGCACCGGCATGGTCTTGCCGGACAGGGCCGGACGCCACTCGTTATCGATGAGCAGACCGAACTTCTCGAACATCGCGGAGCCTTTGTTCTTCTCGGAAACTGGTGGTGCAGGTGGTAGCCCCGCGCGCGCGCCGCGGCAAGGCGCACAGGTGCGGGAGAACCATCAGTCGAGGCGGCCGGACAGCGGAAACGCTGTATCGACGACGAAATCCCCCGGCGGGTCCGGCTCGACGAACAAGCAGATCATGTCGACCGACAACGGCTGGCCGATGAAGTCCGCGAAGCGCGCCCGAAGCACGGCCTCGATTGACTCACGCCGTTCCTCCGGCACCGGGCCGGTCAGCGTCATGTGGAATCGGAACTCGTCGAAGACGTAAGGGTAGCCCCAGGCGGCAAGGTTCTCCCGCTGCCGGGGCGTGAGCCGCTCCGTGTTGCGCCGGGCGATCTCCTCCCTGCTGGGCGGCGCGCGAAACCCCTCGAAGTCACGCACGACGCCAGCGGCAAGCGCCGACAGAGCCGGAAGGACTTCCCCCGGGGTAAGGGCGAAGAACGCTCCCAGCCTTTCCAGCCGCAGAGCCGGGATGAGGGCCGGCGGACGGTCGCGGCAGAACTCCGCAAGCTCCCGCCGAAGCCCTTCCGTCTCGCGCCCTTCCGCCAGGCGAAAAGGCGGCTTCAGGGTGGCGTGGAAACCGTATCGGCGGGGCTCCGCCGTCAGTGCACCCGTGTCGGGCGTCTCGTTCCTACCGGCCGGCCCATGATCCGGGTGCGTGCCGCTCCATGGGTCGCGCCCCAGCCAGGCGGCGGCACGAAGCGACAGAGGGTGATCGGCGGGTGGGGAAAAATAGATGGCGGCGCGCATGTTCGCCCATAGCACGGCAATCGTGACAATACGCTGGCGTATTGCGGTGCGTATCGGGGCTGAATGCAGCCGGAACAGGGCCCGCCGGGATCACGTGGGCGGGCCCGGCCTACGCCTCCACCACGGCGCGAAGATACGACCGCGCCTTCCCGATCTCCTCGCGCGTCACGACATGCGGGCGATCGGCGAACACCTTCAGTTCGACCAGCGCACCATTCGCCTCGAGGACACGCGCCGTCTCCCGCGCCCGCGCGGGCGGTACATGCGGGTCGATCTCGCTGCCGGAGAGATAGACCGGGGTCCCGGCGAGCGCCGGCGCGGCCGGCCAGGCCGTGCCCGGCGGTCCGATGACCCCGCCGGTGAGGATCAGGGCGGCGCCATATCGGCGCGGCGCACGGACAAGGGTTTCGGCGGTGAGGCATGCGCCTTGCGAGAAGCCGCCCAGCACGATCCGTTCGGCCGGCACACCGCCTGCGATCACGCTGTCGATGAGCGCCGCATGGTTTGCCAGCGACAGGCCGAGCCACGGCTCGTTCGCCGCGAAGGGCGCCATGAAGCTCTGCGGATACCATGTGTGCCCTGGCGCGCCCGGCAACAGGAAGCGCACATCGGGGCAATCGAGAACCGAAGCGAGTTGCGCCATGTCCTCGGGCGAACCGCCACGGCCGTGGGCCAGGATGGCGACCGCCCTGGCGTCGGCAGATTCGGGCCCTACGGCCAGCAGGCGGAAGTCTGACATGGAAGGATGGGCCGGGTCTGGAGCGACGTATTTGGCAAGCCGCAATGACGCGCATAAAATGGCCGGAATGCGTCATGAGTGTGCCCGGTTGTGGCTTGCCGCAGAAAAAGGTGCTGGCCCGGCTGGCCCGCCCCCCTTGCCGGCATGCGGGAACGACGAAGTGAAGAGGAGCGGCAATGCCGACCAGATTGACGCGGAGAGACTTCGCCATGACCGCGGGCGGCGGCGCTCTCGCCTTCTCGGCGTCGGACCTGACCGGCCAAGCGGCATTGGCGGCGGCCGACACACCGACGGCCACGTCGCGCAGCTTTCCGCCTGGCTTCCTGTGGGGGACGGCGACGGCTTCCTACCAGATCGAAGGCGCGGTCAAGGTCGACGGACGCGGCGCGTCGATCTGGGACACCTTTTCCCATATCCCCGGCAAGGTGCGGGACGACGCCAACGGCGACGTTGCCGACGACCACTTTCACCTCTACAGGGGCGACGTCGGACTGATGACGGCCCTCGGCGCGACCAGCTATCGCTTCTCGATTTCGTGGCCGCGGGTATTCCCCGACGGTCGGGGCGCGCCAAATCCGAAGGGACTCGATTTCTACGACGCGCTGGTCGACGAACTCCTCGCCAATGGCATCGAGCCCTTCGCCACGCTCTACCACTGGGACCTGCCCCAGGCCCTCGAGGATACCGTCGGCGGGTGGCAGTCGAAGGCGACCCCGCAAGCCTTCGCCGAATATGCCGGCTACGTCGCCGCCAGGCTCTCCGACCGGGTGAAGCACTTCTTCACCCTCAACGAATTCTGGACCTTCATCGAGCTCGGCTACGGCTATGGCGTTCACGCACCCGGCCTGAAGCTCCCGCCGGGAGAGCTGGCGCAGGCCCGCCACCACGCTCTCCTCGGCCACGGCCTCGCGGTTCAGGCGATCCGCGCCGCCGGGCGGCCGGGAACGAAGGTCGGGCTGGCGGAGAACATCGGCGTCTGCGTGCCGGCGATCGAAACGCCGGAGCATATCGAGGCCGCGAAGATCGCCACCCGCGAGCTCAACGCCGGCTATGCCACGGCGATGCTCGAAGGCCGCTACACCGACGCCTTCCTTGCTGCCGCCGGCGCCGACGCGCCGAAATTCACCGCACGGGAGATGCAGATCATCGGCAGCCCGCTCGATTTCGTCGGGATCAATATCTACAACCCCGGACACTATGTCCGCGCCACCGACGGCGAGCCCGGCTTCGCAGCCATCCCGTTCCCGGCCTCGTTCCCGCACATGCAGTCGGACTGGCTGAGGATCGGTCCGGAAGCCCTCTACTGGGGCCCGCGCATGCTCCACGAGGTCTGGGGCGTCGATGAAATCTACATCACCGAGAACGGCACATCGTCGGCGGACGTACCAGCGGACGACGGCATCGTCTACGACACCGACCGGATCATGTATCTCCGCAACTACCTGGGCCAGCTCCAGCGCGCCACCGCGGAAGGCGTGCCGGTGAAGGGCTACTTCCTGTGGAGCCTCCTCGACAATTTCGAATGGGCCGACGGCTACCACAACCGCTTCGGCATCCACTATGTCGACTACGCCACGCAGGCGCGTACGCCCAAGCTCAGCGCCCGTTTCTACAAGGCGGTCATCGCGGGGAACGCGGTGGTTTGACGCCCTCCTGGTCGCGCTTGCGGAGCAGGCGTTCCCGCGCGACAAGGGGCGTCAATCGTCGCACGACGGGAACGCCGTTTCCTGCGCACGTCCACGCCACCCAAGTCCGGTGACCCAATGCCCTTTTCGCCCAGCGTTTTCGCCTCCTTCCGTCTCGACGGCGAGGCGGCCCTGATCACGGGAGGCGGCGCCGGCATCGGACGAGCCGCAGCGCTGGCCTTCGCCGAGGCGGGCGCCGCCGTGACCGTCACCGACATTGATGGCGCCGCTGCCGAGGCCGTTGTCGCCGAGATCGTCGACGCGGGCGGCCAGGCGCGCGCCATGACGCTCGACGTTGCCGACGAGGCGGAGATCGTGCGGACCGTCCACGAGGCCGCAGCGGAGTTCGGTCGCCTGGACGTGCTCGTCAACAATGCCGGCACCGCCAAGCGGGTGCCGACCGTCGACCTCGACACGGCGGACTGGCGCCGGGTCCTCGACATCAACCTCACGGCGGCGATGGTCGGCAGCCGCGAGGCGGCCAAGCACATGCTGCCGGCCGGCGGCGGACGGATCGTCAACGTCGCCTCGATCATGGGCCTGTCGGGTGGCGGCCTCTACCCCAACGCAGCGTACCACGCCACCAAGGGCGCTCTCGTCAACCTCACCCGGGCGCTGGCCGCCGAGTGGGCGCCGGGCGGCATCAGGGTCAACGCGGTGGCCCCGACCTTCCTCAAGACGAAGCTCACCGAGAAGCTCCGCGAGGACCCGGCCATGGTCGCGGCCATCGAGGCGCGCACTCCGCTCGGCCGCTTCGCCGAGCCGGACGAGGTCTCGCCCGGCATCCTCTACCTCGCCTCGCGCGCCTCGGCGATGGTGACCGGCCATACGCTCGCCATCGACGGCGGCTGGCTCGCGATCTGAGCAGCGATTGACTCAAGACCAGGGATGACCCACCAGCAAGCCATGGACAGCCCCCTCATTCACAAGGCCGAAGCGATCCTTGCCGAACTGCAGTCCGCCGGCCTCACCAAGCGGGAACGCCCGCTTTCCGGCCCGCAGAGCGGACACATCACGGTGGCGCAAGGCGGCAGGCGGCGCGAGCTCCTCAACCTCTGCGCCAACAACTATCTCGGCCTCGCCGACCATCCCGAAATCATTGCCGCGGCACGCGCCGCGTTCGACAGCCACGGCTTCGGCATGGCGTCGGTGCGCTTCATCTGCGGCACCGAGACGCTGCACCTCGAACTCGAACAGGCGACCGCCCGCTACCTCGGCAAGGACGATGCGATCCTGTTCGCCGCCTGCTTCGACGCCAATGGCGGCCTGTTCGAGGCGCTCCTGGGCGAGGAGGACGCGGTCATCTCCGACAGCCTCAACCACGCCTCGATCATCGACGGCATCCGGCTCTGCAAGGCGAAGCGCTACCGCTACCAGAACCGCGACATGAACGAACTTGAGGACCGGCTGAAAGAGGCCGACCACAACGGCGCGAAGATCAAGATGATCGCGACCGACGGCGTCTTCTCGATGGACGGATATGTTGCCGACCTCGTCGCGATCTGCGATCTCGCCGAGCGCTATGGCGCGACGGTGATGATCGACGACTGCCACGCCACCGGCCACCTCGGCGAGAAGGGCCGCGGCACGCCGGCGCTGACCGGCGCAGGCAATCGCGTCGACATCGTCACCGGCACCTTCGGCAAGTCGCTCGGCGGCGGCATCGGCGGGTTCATCGCCGCAAGCCAGCCGATCATCGATCTGCTCCGCCAGAAGGCGCGGCCATATCTGTTCTCGAACAGCCTGCCGCCGCCGGTGGTTGCCGGCGCGATCAAGGCGATCGCGATCGCCGAGGCGGCCGACGACCGGCGCGCCCTTCTCGCCGACCATTCGCGGCGCTTCCGGGCGCGGCTGACCGATGCCGGCTTCGACCTCCTCCCCGGCGAGACGCCGATCATTCCGGTGATGCTCGGCGAGGCCGAACTCGCGCAGAGGATGGCCCGCGCGCTCGACGAGCGCGGCGTCTACGTCGCCGGCTTCTTCTATCCCGTGGTGCCGATGGGCAAGGCGCGCATCCGCACCCAGATGTCGGCGGCGCTGACCCCGGCCGATATCGATACGGCCGCCGACGCCTTCATCGACGCGGGGAAGGCGCTGGGAGTGATCACGTGAGGAACTCGATGAAAGCCTTGGTCAAACTCAGGCCCGAGCCGGGGCTGTGGCTCCGCGACGAGCCGGTGCCCGAGATCGGCGAGGACGACGTGCTGATCCGGGTGCGCCGCACCGGGGTCTGCGGCACCGACCTGCACATCTATAACTGGGACGCGTGGGCGAGCCGCACCGTGCCGGTGCCGATGATCGTCGGCCATGAATATGCCGGCGAGGTCGCCGCCGTCGGCGCCGACGTCCGCAACATCAAGGTCGGGATGCGGGTGTCCGGCGAGGGCCACGTCATCGGCATGCGGAGCCGGGCCGCCCGCGCCGGCCGCTTCCATCTCGACCCGGAGACCCGCGGCATCGGCGTCAACATCCCGGGCGCCTTCGCCGAGTATGTGCGCATCCCGGCCTTCAACGTCGTGCCGCTGCCGGACGAGGTCGACGACGAGATCGGCGCCATCCTCGACCCGCTCGGCAATGCGGTGCACACCGCCCTCTCCTTCGATCTCGCCGGCGAGGACGTGCTGATCACCGGCGCCGGTCCGATCGGCATCATGGCCGCCGCCGTCGCCCGCCATGTCGGGGCGCGCCACGTCGTCATCACCGACGTCAATCCCATCCGCCTCGAACTCGCGGCGCAGGTCGCCGACGTCGTCCCGGTCAACGCCACGGACGAGGACCTCAACGCGGTGATGGCTCGGCTCGGCATGAAGGAGGGCTTCGACGTCGGGCTGGAGATGAGCGGCGTCTACGCCGCGCTCGACCAGATGCTCGACCACCTCGTGGTCGGCGGCCGGGTCGCGCTCCTCGGCATTCCGTCGAAGCCGGCGCCGCTCGACCTCAACAAGATAATCTTCCACCAGCTGACGGTAAAAGGCATCTACGGCCGCGAGATGTTCGAGACCTGGCACAAGATGCTGGCGATGCTCGAAAGCGGCCTCGACGTCCGCAAGGTCATCACCCACCGCCTCCCCGCCGCCGACTTCGAGACCGCATTCTCGGTGATGAAGCGCGGCGAGTGCGGCAAGGTGGTGCTGGAGTGGTAGGCTTCAGTATTCCTTCTCGAAGTTGAGCCCGACGCTGCCCGAGCCGTCGGCGCCGCCATCGACCTGGGCCTTCAGGTTCTTGGTGAGGTCGACGTCGAGGGTGACGCGCGTGGTGCCGTCGGTCTCGGTCGACACGCCGACATTTATGTTGTCGGTCACGCGCTTGCCGATGCCGATGGTGGTGCCGCCGGTGGCGTTCTGCTGGATGTCGAGATCATCGACGCCGACCAGCCGCCGGACCCGGGCGAAGACGCCGCCGTCGCGGCCGAAGGCGCCGGAGAACTGGGCGATCGCGTCGACGAGCTGCACCGCCTGGAACGCCGAAAGCGACCCGATGCTCCGCCCGAACAGGATGCGGGAGATGATCTCCTCTTCCGGCAGCGAGGGCGACGAGGAAAGTGAAATCTGCGGGTCCTGCGCGGGTCCGCTGACTTGCACCGTGGCGGTGATGTCGGCGGTCCGCGTCGTCGCCTCGAATTCGAGGACCGGATCGAGATCGCCCTGAAAGGTCAGCGTACCGTAGGTGAAGTCGAAGCGGCGCGCCAGAACCTCGATCCGGCCGCGGCGCATCTGGAAGGCGCCGACCGGTTGCAGACTTGCGGTCGTTCCGGCGATCCTGAGCGAGCCGCCCAGTTCGGCGTCGAGGCCGAAGCCCCGGACGAAGATCGAGTTATTGGCGTTGACAGTGACATCGAGGTTGAAGCCGCCGCTGCCGCTGCTCCGCGCCGGCGGGGCACCGGGTTGCTGCAGGATCTGCATCGGGGGCACGAAGCCGGGCTCGACGTGGATGTGGGCGACCGTGATCGGGGGGCCGCCGCCAAAGCTGTCGGGGAGCAGGATCTCGGTCCGCCCGAGGTCGATCCGGCCGGCGATGGTGCCACCGCCCATCACCGGTCCGGTGAGCGTGAGATCGGCATTGAAGTTGGCGTTGATCATCAGGCCGTCGAGATAGCGGCCATTGCGGATGCGGATGGTCAGGTCGGCGGGGAATCCGGCGGCAGGATCGACGGCGACGGTCCCAGCGACGACCAGTTCGCCGCCCTGGGTTAGGCGGCCGGACAGGGACTCGATCCGAGCCGTCGAGCCGTCGAAGCGGATGCGCCCATTGATGTTGCTGACGCCGATGCCGTCGCTGGCGTCGGCGGCGCGGGCCTCGACGATATCGAAGGTTCCATTGATCGCCGGCCGGTCGGTCGAGCCGGTCACCGTGAGGTCAATGCGGGTGGTGCCGGCCACCGCGAGGTCGGCGCTCGTATCGGCCGTCAGAAGCGCCAGCGGCGCCGTGCCCTGCGCCCGCACGTTCAGCCCCGAGCCGGCAAAGGGGACGGTTCCGGTCACGCCCAGCGACACCCCACCGCCGGCGAGGCTGGCGTCGAGCGTGGTCGACGTGGCGCTGGCGGCGCCCGACGCGGTGAGCGTCATCGACGGCAGGCCCGCCTCCTGCGCCGCCGCGACGTTGAATCCGGCCCAGTCGATCCGCCACGCGACCCGCGGCGCGGCGGGCGTACCGGTCACGGTGGCGCTGCCCGAGATCGTTCCGATCGCGCCGAGGCCGGGTGAGAATTGCTCGAGAAACGCCGCGGCGACCCCATTCATCGCGACCTTGAGGTCGATGTCGGCCCCCACGGTTCCATCCACCGTCACCGTCCCGCCGCCGACGGCGAGGCTCACGCCGGAGACGCTGGTGACCCCGCCCTCGACGCGGACCGTTGCCGGCGAGGCGAGGTTGACCGGGAAGCCGTAGGCGCTGCCGGCGAGGCGGGTAAGGCGGATCACCTCGGCCCCCGAGACGTCGGCGAGGCTGCCCGAGCCGCTGAGGTCCAGGTCAGGACCGCGGGCCGACGCCTCGAACTGGGTCGCGCCGTCAACCAGCGTCGCGGTCAGCGAAGCCGTATCGAGGCGGATCGTGCCTATGGTCAGCCCGGTCGCCTCGGCGCTGCCCTGAATCACGGGAATGGCGAAGGCGTTGTCGATCCGGATGTCCGCATCCACCTCTGCCGCGGCAAGCGAGGGCATGGCGATGTCGCGGCCATTGAGGTCGAGCGAGATCGACTGACGGTCGCCATCCGGGGTGAAGACGACGCGGCCCTCGGCGACGCCGGTCGCGTCCACCAGCATCAGCGCGGCGAGCGACCGGATGTTCGGGGCGGCGACATCGAGGCTGCCGGAGAGCAGGCCGGCCGGGGTCCGCTCGATCGCGCCGGTGATGCGGTTCTCACCAACCTCGAGGTTCACTTCGGGGAACGACAGCCCGCCGGTGTCCGCGAGTTCCGCGCGGGCCGTCCCGGCAAGCGGGTGGCCGGCGAAGTTGCCGTCAAGCGACAGCGCGCCGTCCCAGCCGCCACTTTCGGTCGGCGCGCCCTCGACCCTTACCGAGGCGCCGGTGACCGGCTGGTCGAGGAGCCTGCCCTCGGCGACCAGTACAGTGGCGTCGATGGTCGGCCGCTCCAGCGAGCCTGAGACTCTTGCGTTGAACTCCGCCGCGCCTTCGGACTCCGCCGCGAGCAGCGAGAGGTCGGCAATGCGGCCATCGATCGTTCCGTCGATCGTCTCGCCCTGAAGCGTGAGGTCGCCGGTCGCGGTCAGTCCCGTCCCGTCCACGGAAAGATCGGAGATGGCGACCCTGCCCTCGGGCCCGGTCGTCACCTCCGCCGAGAGCGCGGTTTCACCCGACAGGAGCCGCGCCAAGGCCGGCTGGCCGAGATCGAGGCCGCTGGAGCGGCCGTCGAGGCTCAGTTGCACGCCGTCGCCGGTGAAGGGAACGGTGCCAGTGGCCGTCAGTGACAGGCCGCCGCCGGTTGCCTCGGCCTCGACCGAGGTCTCCGTTCCCGTACCCGCGCCGCGGGCGGTGACGGCAAGCGGCGGCAGGCCGATGGAACGGGTCGCGTCGATGGCGAAATCCGTCCACGTCGCGGTCCAGGCGAGATCCGGAGCGTCGGGCGTGCCCGTCACGGTGGCGGTGCCGGAAATCGTCCCGTCGGCTGCGAGGCCGGGGACGAACTCGTCGACGAAGCTGCCAGCGACGCCATCGATCGCGACGCGGAGATCGAGATCGGGCGATACGGTACCCTCGACTGTGACCTGCCCGCCGCCGGCCGCGAGGTTCACGCCGCCGAGCCGCACTTCGCCATTGGCGACGGTTACGGCGGTCGGCGCGGCCAGATCGACCGGGAAGCCGAAGGCGGTGCCGGACAGGGTATCGATGCCGACCGAGGTGGCGCCGGCCTGGCCTGACAAGCGTCCCGTGCCGGTCAAGGTCAGCTCGGGTCCGGCCGCCGAGGCCGTGAACCGGGTGGCGCCATCCACGATCTCGGCCGAAATCGCCGCGGTGTCGATCGCGAGCCCGCCAACGCTCACCGAGCCGAGGTCGGCGCGCCCGCTGATCGTCGGCGTGCCGAACAGGTCGGCGATCTGCGCCTCGCCTTCGACATGGCCGGCGGTCACCGTATCAACCGCGATGTCGCGAGCGGAGAAAGTGACGGCCAAGCCCTGGCGACCGTTGTCGGGCGTGAGCGTGGCGCGCGCCGTGGCGGCGCCGGTCGCGTCGACCAGCCCCATCGCGGCCAGCGTCTGGACGTTCGGTGCCTCGATGTCGAGCGTGCCGGCGAAGAGCCCGTCGTCCGTCTGCGTCACCGCGCCGGTGATGCGATTCTCGGCGATGGTGAGGTCGATGGCCGGCAGGCTGAGGCCGCCGCCCGCCCCCACCTCGGCGCGAGCCGTACCGGCGAGCGGCTGGTCGGCCAGTGTACCGCCGAGCGTCAAGGTGCCCTGCCAGCCCTCGTCCAGCGGTGCGCCCTCGAACCTTACCGAGGCGTCGACCACCGACTGGTCGAGCAGCGTCCCTTCCGCGATGGTGACGGTGGCGTCGACGTTCGGCCCCGAGAGCGCGCCGGAAATCTTCGCCTCGAGGTCGGCGGCCCCCGTCGTGCCCTCGGCGAGGATGCCGAGATCGGCGATCCGGCCGGCGAGCACAGCGTCGACATTTTCCCCGGCAAGGGATGCGCCGCCGGTCAAGGTCGCTTGGGCGCCCTCCACCGTGAGATCCGCCACGGCGATCGTGCCGTCGGGACTGTCGCTGACCCGCGCCGTGACGCGCGGCTCGCCGCCGAGGAGCCGGGTGATGATCGCGACGCCGGTATCAAGGGCGGCCCCCTGCCCTGCGACCGTGAGGTCGAGGCCGCCGGGCCCGGCGAAGACGCCATCCGCCGTCAGAGAAAGGCCGCCGCTCACCGGCTGTCCGAAGATCGACGCCAGCGGTGCAATGTCGGCAAACGTCGCCTCGGCCCGGCCGGTAATGGCGCCGTTGGCGGCGATGGCGCCGGCGTAGGTGACCCTCCCGCCAGCCACATCCAACGCGGCGGTGGTCTCGGCGCTCATCGCATCGAGGTCGAAGGTCCCCTGCGCGGAGAGGACGAGTGGGCTCGCCGCTCCCCCTGGGATCGTCCGTCCGCCAACTTCGAGGGAATCGGCCTCGGCGCGGAAAGCGAAGGGCAACGTCCGGTCGGCGAGCGGGTTGTCGCCCTCGGCCTCGACCGCCAGCGAGAAGCCGACGGCCGGCGTGGCGACGCCGTTGACCGACAGGTCCGCAGCCCTGCCGATGAGATCGAGCCGTGTCACACCGTCACGAGGCGCGATGCGGCCGGACACGTCGGCGCTCTGGAAGGCGAACGACTCGCCGCCGCCGAGCGGCAGGACAAACCCGCCGCCGTCGGGCCTCGCGGCCTCCATCCTGAAGCTGAGGTCGGTGGCCGCGCCACCGAACGCGCCCGACGCCTCCGCGCGGACGCTGCCGGTCGCCACGCGGCCGTCGCGAATCGTGATCCGCGGCAGACGATCGTCCGGGTCCTGCTGCCAGTCGGCGTCGACCGCCACCCGGATCGCTCCGGACAGGAAATCTGCGAACGCGGGAGGCACGAGTTCGGCGAGGTCCCCCTCGCCGATCACCGTCAGACGCTGCCCCGCTTCGCCCGCAGGAGTCAGTGTGAACTGCCCCGCGAAATTCGCATTGCCGTCGGAGGTGAGCGAGACGGAGCCGTCAAAGGCGCCGTCGACGATGCCCGTGTTCGCCGTGAGTTGATAGCCCGGACCACTGTCGCGGCCCATCAGCCCGAGGAGGATGCCATCGGGCCCCTCCTGAAGCGTCGCGTCGACCATCAGCCGCGCGTCGCCGGAGGAGCGCGTGACCCGCGCGGCAAGCGCGCCCGTACCGCCATCGACCCGCGTCGCGTCGATGCTGGCGTCGATGCTGCCATTCCGCCCTGTGGCAAACGCGCCGGTCACGGCGAGCGCGGCCGGGTTGCCGATCAGACCCTCGCCGAGTTCCAGCCGGGCGACCGAAAACTGCCGCGCCATCAGCGGGAGAGCGCCCCCGCCTCCGCCCTCACTCGCCGGCAGAACCGGCTCTCGGCTGACGGCGACGCGGTCGGCGCTCAACGCGTCGAAGACGATCTCACGGCGGAGCAGCCCACCGATGGCAAGGTCGACGGCGAGCCCGTCGATCTCGGCAAAGGGTCCGTTGACGTCGCCGACCACCACCTTCTCCGCGCCGAAGGAAAACGGCGGCCAGCCGGTCAGCCGGTCGATCGACAGCGTCAGGCCGCTTCCGGCCACAGCGCGCTCGATCAGTGAGGCGACCACCGCCCGCCCCGGCGAGGTCGCCAGGAACGCGAGCACGAGGCCAACCACCACGACCAGCGCGGCGAACAAGTAGAGGAGAATGCGGACGGCGCGGATCATCTGGTTGGGCCGGTCCTTCCGTCAGAATGCCTGGCCAAGGCCGACATAGAGCGCGACCCACGAATCGTCCTTGTCCGGCGTCACCGGGAAGGCGAGGTCGACGCGGAGCGGCCCTACCGGAGTGAGATAGCGCACGCCTCCGCCGACGCCAAACTTGAGCCGGTCGAAGTCCGGCGTGTAATCGGCAAAGGCGTTGCCGGCATCGACGAAGGCGGCAAGACCGAGCGTGGGACTGACGCGGTAGCGCAATTCGGCGGTCGCCGCGAACATGCTCTTGCCCCCGATCAGATCGCCCTTGTGATTCTTCGGCGCAAGGCTCTGAT
Source organism: Bauldia sp. (assembly GCA_022841545.1). Classification (GTDB taxonomy): domain Bacteria; phylum Pseudomonadota; class Alphaproteobacteria; order Rhizobiales; family Kaistiaceae; genus Bauldia. Next base: position 18,535 of record JALHRF010000103.1, read on the forward strand.
AGGCATAGCCGCGGACCGTCCCAGGGCCGCCGGCATAGAGCCGCCGGTTTGGCGCCACCGTGCGGATGTCCTCGACCGTGATCACGCCGCCCTGCAGCCGGCCGGCGAGCACGAAGCGCCGGTCGCTGTCGATCGCCTGGTAGATCGAGAAGTCGTTGGCGAAGGTCGCGTACAGCTCCTCCTGGTCGAAATTATAGGCTGGCGCCGCGGTGAAGAAATTGCGGAAGCCCTTGGTCGGGTCGAGCCGGTTGTCGCGCCGGTCCCAGTCGAGCGAACCGGTCAACGTCGCGATCAGGTATTCGTCCTCGCGCTGGATGGCGTTGTCCACCTTGGACTTCTCGAGGTCGAACACCAGGCCGCCGGACAGCGTGTTGGAGAATTCCTGCGTGAGGCCGATCTCCCCGCCGGCTGCCGTCACCTGGTAGGCGTCGGTCGTCTCCCGATAGACGTCCACCCCGAGGGTGAAGTCGGTCATCGGCCCGATCACCGCCGGTTTCCAAAACTGGCCCGCCAGCCGGAAGTCCGGCTCGTCGAAGGCATCGGCGAGGTTCTGCGAAATCGAGGCGTCGAAGCGGAGTTGCTCGGCGCCGCCGAAGAGATTGCGATGGGCCCAATAGACGTTCGCGCCGAAGCCGTCGACGTTATCGTAGTTCACGCCGGCCCCGATCACGCGCAGCGGGCGCTCGCTGACCTCAATGGTAATCGGCACCGTGCCGTCGGCGTCGAGGCTCTCGCCGGTAATCACGCGGACGCTGTCGAAGACGCCGAGCTCGCGGAGCCGGCGCTCGGCCCTCGCGGTGATGTCCGAGGAATAGATGTCGCCGGGGTCGATGCCCGCGCGCCGCTCGACCAGCAAAGGCTTCACCCGCTCGGTGCCGATGATCTCGACCCGGCCGAATTCAGCCGGAGGACCAGGCTCGACGGTCAGCGACACGTCGAGGATTCGATCGGCATGGTTGGCAATGATGTCGTGCTCATAGGCGACGGCGAGCGGGTGGCCGAGCTTCCGCCAGCCATTGGCGATCGCCGCCTCCGCGGCGACGATCGTATCGGAGTCGGCGAGGTTGCCGGGGACGAGACCGACCAATTTCAGGGTCATT
>JALHRF010000104.1 GCA_022841545.1 Bauldia sp.
CGTGTGCTCTTCCGATCTCGGCCATCCGCTCGTCCTCGCCGACCAGGTCTTCCAGTTCAAGCGCACCATCCGCGAGGCCGCCCTCCGCCACCAAATGTACGCGACCTTCATGGCCAAGCCGATGTCGACCGAGCCGGGCTCGGCGATGCACATCCATCAGTCGATCAACGACATCGCCACGGGCAGGAACATCTTCTCCGACGACGCCGGCGACCCGACGCCTGAGTTCTTCGCCTTCATCGGCGGCTCGCAGAAATACCTGCCGGCGGTGATCTGCATGCTCGCGCCCTACGTCAATTCGTACCGCCGGCTGGTGCGCTCCGCCTCGGCCCCGGTCAACACGATGTGGGGCTACGACAACCGCACCGTGGGGCTCCGCGTGCCGACCTCGTCGCCGGCGGCGCGACGGGTCGAGAACCGCATCCCGTCGTCGGACGCCAACCCCTATCTCGCCATCGCCGCCTCGCTCGCCTGCGGCTATCTCGGCATGGTCGAGGGCATCGCCTGCACCGACCCGATCAATGACGGCGCCAATGACGACGAGATCGTGCTGCCGCGCGGCCTGCTGGAAGCGGTGGCGCTGTTCGAGGATTGCGACGAACTGGTCGAGATCTTCGGCAAGAGCTTCGTCTCGACCTACCGCGCCATCAAGCAGGCCGAGTTCGAGACGTTCATGCAGGTGATCTCACCGTGGGAACGGGAGTATCTGCTGCTGAACGTTTAGGGGCGTGCGTGAAAGTCCGCGAAGTCATGCGGCTTGTGGAGCAGGATGGCTGGTTCGCGGTTGCGATCAGGGCAGCCATCGCCAATACGAGCACTCAACGAAGTCAGGTCGCGTGACGATAGCAGGCAAGCCGTCGGAGGATGTGGCGCCCGGCACCCTAAACAGCACTGAAGCAGGCGGGGCCTAAGGAGCGGAAATGATGCGCCATGCCGTCGTGATCGAAAATGCGAATGCAAACCACTCTGCTTACGTACCCGACCTGCCCGGGTGCATCGCGACCGGAGACAGCATCGCCGAGGTCGAGCAGGACATCCGCGAGGCGATCCGATTCCACATCGACGGGCTCCTCGAGGACCACCTCCCGATCCCCGAGCCTTCCACCCGCGCCGAGTATGCAGAGGCGTAGGCAGCAGGAACAGTCACTCGCCGTCGAGCACGATCTCGCCATTCCCGGAGCCGCCCTCGGCGAACTTCGCGTTGGCCATCGCCTCGAATCGGGCGAGGTACGGCTCGAAGGCCTTGAAGATATCTTCCTCGCCGCTCGATATCCGAACGCCGGGAAGCCTGAGCAGCACCGGGCGGGGGACGACGCAGACGATCGCGGCGCCGTCGTGGCGCATGCGGAAATGGAGCGCGCCGCGGGCGTCGATGCTCCGCCAGCCTTCCTCGTCATGCGCGAGCGGGGTGACCATCCTGGACATCCGACCTCCTCCGGTTCTTCCGTGGTTCGTCCGCGCCAAGACTAGCATGCGTGCGACCGCGTACATCCCGAACGCCGCTGCGGGCGCTCGCGCCAGGAGCGGCGCCGCCGTCAGATCAGCCAGCTATTGCCATAGGCACTGGTGAAGTCGATCTGCACGAGGAGATCGTTGAAGTCGTTGTCGCCGCCCTTGTAGCTGCTCTCGAAGCCCCAGGTGTTGAGTCCGTAGTTCCAGAGATGGCCGACATGCTCGCCGTGGGCCTTCTCGTTGGCATTGGCGAAACCCCAGTAGGTGTGACCGCCCTGCTTCAGCTTCATGGCGACGATGTCACCGGAGTCGATGCCCGCGAGCTTCTTCTCCTTGTACTCGCCGTAGCCGGGCCCCTTGATCCCGGGCTTGCCCCAGAGCGTCTCGTACGCCCGGTCGTTCGCCGCGGCGTTGTAACCCTTCTCGCCCGGCGCGATGCCATCGATCCGCCCCTTGAAGTCGTCCACCCGGTAGAACTTAACCGTCACCTTCTGTTCGGTCCCCTGACGGAGCCGGACCACCGCAACCTGGTCGTCGAGCGCCCCCACCGTCTCCGCCACCGCCACGGGCCGCGCGATGCGGACGGTAGCGCCGCCCTCCGCGACATAGTCGACGAAGCCATAAGGCGTGCTGAGTTCGCCCTGGGGCGCTTCGGCGCCGTGCTTGTCGACCCTCACCTCGAGATCGACGCCCGCCTTGCTGCCCTTCCACGCGAGCGTCCCCTGTGACTGGCCGTCGAACAACTTGACCAGCTTCGGATCGAACTCCTCCTGCAGCGCCTGCTGGGCGAACTGGCTGGTCCAGGCGAACTTGTCGGCGCCTTCCGCCTCGAACTTGAACTTGCCTTCGCCGGTCTTGACCTTGACCGCGGCGGCATCGGCGGCGTTGAACTGGACCAGGAAGCCCTGCTTGACCGGGCTCTTCCAGCCGCCGCCCTTCTCCGGCGAAAGCACCTCCTTCGCGCCCGCGGGAGCATCCTCCCACATCTGCGAATGCCCGATCGCCGTGAGCGCGCGGGCGAGCAGCACGCCGTTGGGCGTGCCGAGCCCGCTCACGAGGTCGTACCCCTCCCCGGCCGAGTAACCGTAGCCGGTGGGCTTCACCATCGTCGGGGTCGCGCTGTCGTCGTAGATCTCGTAGTGGCCACCGAGCTCGAACGAGGAGGTATTGTTGCCGAGGGTGACGTCGTTGAACGAGGCCGGAGCGATCACCGCCGCTGTATAGAGGAGGTCGTTCATGTAGCCCAGCCGCGGCAGATTCTGGTCGGCGAAGACCGCATCGATCTGGGCCATCAGCGACGCCCACAGCGGCGCTGCGGCGCTGGTGCCGCCATTCGGCTTCGTGGCGTCGCCGCCGGTCGAGCCGAAGTCCGGCGTCGGCACCTCATAGGCCATGTTGCCGCCCGACGCGGCCGCGACGTCGGGCGCGCCGCGGCCGGTGGCGGCGCGCGGGTCGCTGGTGGTTGGCGTCAGGCCGAAGTCGCTCTGATAGGAGGGCGTCGGCCGGGTGGTGTCGACGCCGCCCGCGGTGGTGAGATTCTCGAAGTAGCCGCCCTGGTCATCGAGGGTCTTGCCGATGATCCCCTTGGAGCCCTTCTCATCGGCTGGATAGACGGTGTAGTTGTTCCACACGGTCTCGATGAACTTGGCCGTCGCGGCGGCATCGCCGGGCGCATCCGTGAGCCCGCCCTCAACGAGTTTCCAGATCGTCTTGCGGTGGCCGTTGGTCGCCTTGTGGTAAAGGGTGTCGAGCGTGTCGTCCGTCGCCGCGGTCTCGACGGTGCTGACCGAGGTGCCGCCGACGGCGAGCGCATAGGCGCTCGAATGCATCACGGTCACATTGGTGAGGCCGTTGCCATATTCGTTGCCCGAGCCGCCATCGCCGACCGAGTTGACCACCGTGATGTTGCGAAGCGCGGCGTCGATGAACAGCTGCTCGACGGCAAAGTGGAACGGCGAACCGGCCGCGACGGCGGCGAACGACCTGATCGACGAGCTGAGCACGCCGACATTGTTGACGGTGTCCCAGATCGCCGACTGATACGCCGTGAACGGGTCGGCGCCGGCTTCATGCTCCTGACCCGAGCCGGCATAGACCACGAGCTGGGAGTTCGGGTTCACCGCCGCGACGACGCCCACGTCGAGCGAGCGTTCGCTCGCAGGGTCCTTCCAGTAGCTCTGCCCGCCGCCGGCCACCGTGATCGTGGGCTGCAGCGCGCTGGTTATCCCCACCGCCTCGCGATAGGCCTGCAGCAGCTGGTCGAAGCTCTCGGTCGCACTGTCCGGCAGGGCAGTCCCGACGCCGGCTTCGACCAGGCCGACGGCGCCGGTCGCGACCTCGGTCCATAGCTCGGGATCGGCGAAAGGAAAATTGTAGAGCGCGGCGATCTCGTTCGGGTAGAGGGCGGCAAGGTCCCCCGCATTGCCCGGGCTCTGCGCCCCCTCGACCAAGGTGACCTCCTCGCCCTCGCCCTTGTTGGCGATGATTTGCGTACCGAGTTCGTCATCGTCGAACCACAGGCCCTTCACCCCCGCCTCGGCGATTGCCTTCGGCAGGCTGAGGTCCCCCTCCCAGAACAGGAAGCTCTCGCCGTCGCGCTCTCCCTGGCGGAGCCTGGCCGACGAACCGAACAGCGTCGTGAAGCTGTCCTGGTCGAGCTGCACCCAGATCGTCCGCGATTCCGGCGAGCTCACATACTGCGCGTTCACCGGCGCATGGCCGTCGTGAAAGACCGGGATGCCGAGATCGTCGAGCGTATCGAGAACCTTCTGGTAGGCTTTCGGATCGGCACCGTAGGTCGACCACAGCTCGCCGCTCTCCTCAAGGTCGGCCAGGGCCTTCTGGCGAGCCGCCCAATCGGCGTCGAGGAGATCAGTCGGCGAATTCGCGCGCTCCAGCACCAGCGCCACGTTGAACGTCACCTCGCCCTCATACGGCTGGCCCGCAGGAGCCTTGCCGTTGGTGTTGGCGCTGGTCAGATCGAGAAAGCTGGAGTGGGCCAGCGTCACGTATGAAGTCGAAACCATGCTGCCGTCGCCTCCTCGCCGCTCGCTCGCGAACAATCCGACATGCCCGTGCCACCGCAATCACGGACCCTGGATTCCGCCATGCGACACGTTCGCAATCGTGACCGCAAGCGTCAGAACTGCCATCCTGGACTGGTTATTCACCGCAGCCTTAAACGACGGTTACCCGAGACCGTGCGCAGCCACTCGGGACGATGGCCGGTGCGACTCGCGGCGTCCATGCTGGCCGGAAGACGCGGCCGGCCTCCCCAATGCAGGCGCCAAGCGCGATGCTGCGGCCTGTGCGGTTCAGCCTCACCGGGCTGTGGGCAAGCCCGTTACCGAAATGCTAGAGTCGCGCGATGAAGCAGCGCCCGCATCCAGTCAAAGCCCCGACTCGAGGAAAGTCCCGGCATGGCCGCCGTTGCTGACGCCTCGCGCATTCCCGCCGCCGCGGCCCCGCCACAGCGAAGCCGGGCGCGCTGGATCGTGGTCGCCATTCCCTATGTCTGGCTGTTTGTCCTCTTCCTGATTCCGTTCCTGATCGTCTTCAAGATCTCGTTCTCGCTGACCGCGGTGGCGCAGCCGCCCTATACGCCGGTTCTCAGCCTCGCCGGCGGATGGCCGGGACTGGTCGACGCCTTCCGCGAATTCACCATCGACAACTACCTCTGGCTCACGGAGGACGCGCTCTACCTGAACGCCTACCTGTCGAGCCTGTGGATCGCGCTGGTCTCCACCGTCGTGACGCTCGTCATCGGCTATCCGATCGCCTACGGCATGGCGCGGGCGCCGAAGAAGTGGCAGGCGACGCTGGTCATGCTCGTCATCCTGCCGTTCTGGACGTCGTTCCTGATCCGGGTCTATGCGTGGATCGGCATTCTCAAGAAGGAGGGCCTGCTCAACCAGTTCCTCGAATGGATCGGGCTGATCGACGAGCCGCTCACCATCCTCAACACCAACTGGGCGGTCTATATCGGCATTGTCTATTCGTACCTGCCGTTCATGGTGCTGCCGCTCTATGCCGCGCTCGAGCGGCTCGACCATACGCTCCTCGAAGCCGCGGCCGACCTCGGCAGTCCGCCGAGCCGCTCGTTCTGGCAGATCACCTTTCCGCTCTCCCTCCCCGGCGTCGTCGCCGGCTGCTTCCTGGTGTTCATCCCGGTCACCGGCGAGTTCGTCATCCCCGATCTCCTCGGCGGCTCCGACACGCTGATGATCGGCAAGACGCTGTGGTCGGAATTCTTCAACAACCGCGACTGGCCGCTCGCCTCCGCGGTCGCTGTCATACTGCTCCTCATCCTGGTCATCCCCATCGTCCTCTTCCAGAACATGGAACAGCGGCGGCAGGAGGCGGCGCGATGAAGCGGACATCGTGGTTCAACGTCACCTCGGTGACCCTTGGCATGGCGTTCCTCTACCTGCCGATCGTCCTCCTCGTGATCTACTCCTTCAACGCCTCGAAGCTGGTGACGGTGTGGGGCGGTTTCTCGACGCAGTGGTACGTCGAGCTGTTCCGGAACGAGGCGCTGCTCGACGCGGCCTGGGTGACGCTCCGCATCGCCCTCCTCTCCTCGACCGTCGCCACCGTGCTGGGCACGCTGGCGGCGATCGCGCTGGTCCGCCATGGCCGCTTCCGGGGCCGCACCCTCTTCTCCGGGATGATCTACGCGCCGCTCGTAATGCCCGAGGTGATCACCGGCCTGTCGCTCCTCCTGCTGTTCGTCTCGATCGGCTTCGCCCGCGGCTTCTGGACGATCGTGCTCGCCCACATCACCTTCTCGATGTGCTTCGTCGCAGTGGTGGTGCAGTCAAGGCTGGTCACCTTCGACCGAAGCCTCGAGGAGGCGGCGCTCGACCTCGGCTGCCCGCCGCTGAAGACGTTCATGGTCATCACGCTGCCGCTGATCGCGCCGGGCGTGATCGCCGGGTGGATGCTCGCCTTCACGCTATCGCTCGACGATCTCGTCATCGCGAGCTTCACCAGCGGGCCGGGAGCGACCACGCTGCCGATGAAGATCTACAGCCAGGTGCGGCTCGGGGTAACGCCGGAAATCAATGCGGTGAGCACCCTCCTGATCGGCCTGGTGGCGATCGGGGTGATCGCCGCCTCGCTCGTCACCAAGCGGCGGGAGGTCGAGCGCGAGCGGGCGGAGCGGCTGGCCGCGGCCGGCGACTGACGGCCGCGGCAGCGCAACCTTGGCCTATCTCGGCAGGAGCACGCCGTAGGCCTCGACGATGACGGCGAATTCCTCCGGGCTCACCGCGCCGTCCTTGTCGGCATCGGCGGTTGCGAACAGGGCACCGTTGCGATCGAGATACTCGTCCTTCGGTACGCCCTCGGGCTTGGCCAGGCCGAGCTTCGTGAGCAGTTCCTCGCGCCGCTTGGCGATCTTCTCCTGCTCCTTGGGGTCGGCATTCTCCTTGCCGGGAACGATCAGGACGCCCACCTCCTGCGGGGCCAGACGGCCGTCCTTGTTGGTGTCGATCGCGTCGAAGATCACCTCGCGGAAGGCATCGGCCTCGGCAAGATCGATCGCGCCGTCGCCATTGCGGTCGGCGGCGAGAAAGATCACCGCGGCGCGGACCGGCTCGGGCGCGGCTTGCGCCACGGCGGGAACGATCACGGCGGAAAGGGCGGCGGCAAGAAGTGGTCGCCTGGACATTGGAACCCGATTTCCCTCAGGTTGATGGCAGCGGTCCGGAACCCGGACGAAGGCCGTCCGTGTCCGGGCAAAGCGCGGCATTTATGGGGCCGCGGTTTGCCTTTAACCGTCGGTCGGGAGCGGCGAATCGGCGCTGCCGCCGTCATCGCGGGGCAACGTTCCGCCAAGGTCGGGGTGGAGTTGAAGCCCACCCCATGCTCCGTTCACCAGGAAGGGCACCTGGCGCGGGTCTTCGCCCAGCAAGGTGAGGACGCCGCGCGCCTCGATCGCCTTTCCCGGAAGCGCGACCCTGCCGGCGAGCGTGAGCGCATAGCCGGCCCCCTCGACGCTGAGATCGCCGGTCGACAGAGTCCCTTCCGCCAAGGCGAGCGTTGCCACCGCAAGGCCGAATTGAGTAGCGCCCCCGGCCGGTCTCGACGCCGGATCGGCGATCATCTGCGGCAGGAGCACGACATCGACGCCCTCGACGCTGCCTTCGGTCACCCGCAGGCTGCCGCTGCCCGAGACGTCGGCGGCGAGGTCGCCCCAGGTCGCCCCGCTTGCCGCGAGATCCGCCGTCGCCTCCGCTGTCCCGGTCACACCGGAGATGCCAAGGAGGGCTGCCGCTTCGTTCGCGGGGATACCGTCGGCCTTCAGTGAGGCGGTGCCGGACAGAACGCCATCCCTCAGCTCCGCCACGACGCCGCCTTCGACCATCCCGTTGCCGAAATGGGCTTCGCCCACCTCGATCCGCATGCTGCCGTCCTTGACCAGGAGGCTCGCGGCCACCGGGCCAATCTCCGTCGCGCCAATGACGGCCTGGCCGGCCGAAAGGCGAAGATCGAGGTCGGAAGCGGTGACGAGCGGCAGTGCGATCGGATCGCCTTGCCATGCTCCCTCAGAGTCGACCGCGGCCGCGAGTGCGGCAAGCTGCGGCGTGAAGTCGAAGCGGGCGAAGTCGAGCGTGCCCTGCAGGCCCGGCTTGCCATCGACCATGGTCGCGGTCAGCGCTCCCTCGCCGGCATTCCCGTCGAGGTCGATCGTCATCTCGCTCATGTCGAGCCTGGCCGCCGCCCACTGCACCCGCCCGCTGATCGACGCGGCATGGATCAGCGCCGTCTCTCCAAGGACGCCGGTCCAGTCCGCGAAGCGCGCCACCGAGGGCACCGAGAGCCTCACATCGCCTTCTACCTGCATACCGTCGAACTGCCGCGCCATGCCCTCGAAGGAGAGGTTGGCCGGCGTCGCCTCGACCGAAACCCGAAGGGAGGAATCGCCGCCGGCGAGAAGGGTCAACGGCGCGCCGATCTCGCCGCGGAAGGAGACCGCCTCGCCGCGCCAGACGAAACTGCCGTTGCCTCGCGCCGCATCGGCGGTGCTCCGCCAGTTGATGGCCACGTCCACATCGGACAGCACTTCATTCGTGCCGTTGCGGGCATCGGTAAGGTTGACGGTGCCGTCGCGGACGAGAAAGCGGCCGAGGATCACTTCGGCGCGGGGCGTGGGCGGCGACGGATCGTCGCCGGGCAGTTCGGAGTCGCCCTTCGAGGCGAGCGTGCCGACCACGCCCTGATCGAGAATCCAGTTGGGATTGCCGGCCGCGTCGACCTCGAGGTTGATGGTCGGGTTGACGAGGCGGAATTCGGCGAACTTGAGCCGACCGAGGAAGAGCGGGAGAATCTCCACCTTGCCGATCATCGCCTCCGCGGCGATGAACGGCTCGTCGCCCATGCCCGGGGGACTGGCGAGGCGCGCGTCCTGAAGCCGCACCGTCAGGTACGGGAAGAGCGCGAGCCTGGCCTCGCCGGTAAATGTGAAGGTGCGACCGGTCCAATGGGTGATCTGGTCGGAGATGCTCTTCTTGACGGCGTCGCTCGAGATGAGGAAGGGCACGGCGATGGTAATCGCCCCGATCACCGCGACCACCACGAGGACGATCACGGCGAGCCGTCGGGTTCCGCGGGTCCGTGCCGCTGCCATTTCCGCCATTGCCTCTTGACTAGCCGGCCCTCGGATAGGAAGGAATCCTTGGATTCGCAAGGAATTTCTTGCGTTTCCCACCCCCGCCGCCCTGCCCGGAGCCCCGCTTTGACCGGATCGAACGACCAGCCGCTCTGGATTCCGAGCCACATCGACACCCTTCCCGTGACCCGTTTCACGCGACTGGCGGAGAAGCGGACCGGGCGCGCCTTCCCCGACTATGACGCGCTCCATGCCTGGTCGGTCGAGGACCCGGCCGCCTTCTGGGACCTCTTCTGGGACTTCGCGCATGTCATCGGCGACAAGGGAACGACGCCGCTCGCCGACGGCGACAGGATGCCGGGCGCCCGCTTCTTCCCCGATGGAACCCTCAACTACGCCGAGAATCTGCTGCGCCGGAACGACGACGGCGAAGCCATCGTCTTCCGCGGCGAGGACAAGGTCGAGGCCCGGCTCTCCTGGCGCGACCTCCACGACCTCGTGTCGCGGCTGCAGCAGGCGTTCCGCGACCTCGGCATCGGTCCGGGCGACAGGGTGGCGGCGCTCATGCCCAACATGCCGGAGACGATCGCCGCGGCGCTTGCGGCCGCCTCGATCGGCGCGGTGTGGTCGTCGGCCTCGCCGGACTTCGGATCGCGCGGCGCGCTCGACCGCTTCGGCCAGATCGAGCCGAAGCTGTTCATCGCCGCCGACGGCTACCATTACGCCGGCAAGGTCATCGACAACGCCGACAAGATCGCCGAGATCGCCGCCGGGCTCACCGGTTCGCCGCCGATCATCATCGTCCGCTATCTCGGCCGGGCGGAAGCGACCGCGGCCCGGCTGCCGAACGCGCGCGGGCTCGAGGCGGCGCTCGCACCCTATTCGCCGAAGCCGGTCGATTATACCCGCCTGCCCTTCGCCCACCCGCTCGCAATCCTTTTCTCGTCGGGCACGACGGGCATGCCGAAATGCATCGTCCACTCGGCGGGCGGGACGCTCCTCCAGCACCTCAAGGAGCACCAGCTCCAGTCGAGCCTGGTCGAAGGCGAACGCCTCTTCTACTTCACCACCTGCGGCTGGATGATGTGGAACTGGCTGGTGACCGGCCTCGCCACCGGCGCCACGCTCCTCCTCTACGACGGCTCGCCCTTCCATCCCGGACCGTCGGCGCTCTTCGACTATGCCGTCGCCGAGCGGATGAGCATCTTCGGCACCTCGGCGAAATACATCGACGCGGTGAGGAAATCCGGCCTCCGGCCGATCGAGAGCCACGACCTTTCGTCCGTCCGCATGATGATGTCGACCGGCTCGCCGCTCGCGGCCGAAAGCTTCGACTTCGTCTATGAGGCGATCAAGCGCGACATCCACCTCGCCTCGATCTCGGGCGGCACCGACATCGTCTCCTGCTTCGTGCTCGGCATCCCGACCAAGCCCGTATGGCGCGGCGAGATCCAGGGGCCGGGGCTCGGCATGGCGATGGACGTCTACGACGAGGACGGCACGCCTCTCCCCCGCGGCAAGGGCGAACTGGTGTGCACGCGGCCCTTCCCGTCGATGCCGGTCGGCTTCTGGAACGACCCGGATGGGAAGAAATACCGCGCCGCCTATTTCGACCGCTTCCCCAACATCTGGTGCCACGGCGACTTCGCCGAATGGACGGAGCACGGCGGGGTCATCATCCACGGCCGCTCCGACGCCACCCTCAACCCCGGCGGCGTCCGGATCGGCACGGCGGAGATCTACGCCCAGGTCGAGACCATCCCCGAGGTGCTGGAGGCGCTCGCCATCGGCCAGGACTGGGACAACGACGTCCGCATCGTGCTCTTCGTGCGACTCAGGGACGGCGCGGTCCTCGACGATGCGCTCACCGCCCGCATCAAGGCGGTGATCCGGGCCGGCGCAAGCCCGCGCCACGTGCCGGCGAAGATCGTCGCCGTCGCCGACATCCCACGCACCAAGTCGAACAAGATCGTCGAGCTGGCGGTGCGCGAGATCGTCCACGGACGGCCGGTCAGGAATCGCGAGGCGCTCGCCAACCCCGAGGCGCTGGAGTTTTTTCGGGATCTGCCGGAGCTGGCGACCATCGCCAGGAAACTGAGTGTCATTCAAGAGAAGGGAGCGATGAGGTCAATCGATGTCGCGAATCTTCTGAAGGCTCGACCGGAAACCGTATCGCTATGGAATCAAGGGAAAGCCTTCCCACGACCAGATGCCGAGAAACAGCTTCTCGCGCTGGAATTCGTCATCGATCAGTTGTCGGACATTTATGAACCGCAGGAAGCCCGGATGTGGCTGTACTCCCCTCAGCGGCTTCTGCAAAACCGGTCACCGGCCGAACTGTTCCAAGAGGGACGCGCTCAAGAAGTAATCGCCGCGGTGAATCAGATTCGCGATAGCGTTCACATTTGATGTGAGTTGATGTGATCCACGACCCGCTTCTTGTAGACAGGCTTCTCGAGCTTCCCACAGAGACGTTCGATGGCGTGGTCTTCAGAGCGACCCGACGCAATCTCGATCCGACGACACCATCAACGGCGGGCGGACGCTGGGCTCCCCAAGACGGACCGGCCGTCCTTTACACCAGTCTGGCGCGAGAGGGCGCACTGGCCGAAATCGCATTCCACTGGGCGCAACTCAGCCCACGTCCGACCAAGCCTGCCCTCATCCATCGGCTCAAGGTACGCGCGAACCGTGCTCTTCGATTGCTCCGATCTTCGCTGGAGGACCTGGGCGCCGACATGGCGGGCTTCGAGGCACCCAACTATGCCCGAACTCAGGAGGTCGGGGCAGCGGTGGCCTTCATCGGCTGCGATGGGCTGATCGTCCCATCCGCGCGCTGGGCCTGCGACAATCTCATTCTCTTCACCGACAATCTGGCGATGGATGTCGACTTTGAGATACAAGACGTTGAAGAGGTCTTTTGGCAGGATTGGGCACGGTCTGTTGGATTGATCGAATAGCGCCACTAGACGCGTCCTCGCATCATCAATGCTCACAGAGACATGCCGGGCTCGACGCGGTGTGCTCGCTGGCTCGCCCGCCTCGATCGAAGCTGCACCGGCCGGCCATCCCGGTCGCTTATCCCCGCATTCAATCAAGTCTCCGACCCACACATAGGACAGGACGCACATGCCGGACATCAGGGACAACGTCGCGATCATCACCGGGGGGACTCGCGGCATCGGCGCGGCGATCGGCATCGAGCTGGCGCAACGCGGCGTGCGGCTGGTGGTCAACGGCCGGAACACCGACGAGGAAGTCGAGCAGAACCTCGCGACGCTCCGCGACCTGACCGATGTCGAAGTGCTGCACGGCGATGCGGCCAACCCGGTGATTGCGGACGAACTGGCGAAGACCGCGCGCGCCCGCTTCGGCCGCATCGACTTCGCTGTCGCTGCGGCCGGAGGGCCGGCGCCGGGCAAGGTCACCGACCTCGCGATCGACCAGTGGATGGCCGCCTTCGACGTGCATGTCCACGCCGTCTTCCACCTCTTCCGCGCCACCCATGCCGCGCTTGCCGAGCGCGGCGGCGGGTTCCTGATGGTCGGCTCGGTGGCGGGACGGCGCGGCTGCCCCGGGACGGTCGCCTACCAGGTGGTGAAGGGCGCCCTCCCCCAGTTTGCCCGCGCGCTCGCCCGCGACCACGGCCACGAGGGCATCCGGGTCAACGTCATTGAACCGGGGATCATCCGCACCCGCTTCCACTACGCGATGACGCCGGAGGCGGAGAAGAACAACCTCGACAACCGCATCCCGCTCCGGCGCTTCGGCAAGGCCGAGGATGTGGCGAGCGCCTCGGTCGAGCTTCTCACCAACCCCTTCATCACCGGCGAGACGCTGGTGATCGACGGCGGCATGTCGATGCGCATCGTCTGAGGCGCCGGCGGACTTTGCACGGAAACGGTTCCGTGATCTTCTCCGGTGAAAAGAACCAGGACGGAGGAATATCAGGCCATGTACCAGATGCCGGACGGAACCAAGCTCTTCGTCGTCGACGGCCATACCCATCTCTGGGACGCGCGGGCCGAGAACCTCCGCAACCGGTACGGCCAGACCTTCATCGACGTGTTCTGGGCGAGCCATAACGGGCTGACGCCGGCCGGCCAGCGCTGGCCGCGCGACCGCTTCCTCCATTACGGGGTCGAGAACGCCGGCAGGGATCTCTTCGTCGACGGCCATGTCGACAAGGCGATCATGATGCCGACCTACCTGTTCGAGTTCTATACGAACGGCTTCAACACCACCGAGCAATGCGCGGCGCTGAAGGCGGCCTTTCCGGACAAGGTCATCCTCGCCGGGCGGATCGACCCGCGCGACGGCGAAGCCGGCCTCGACCAACTCGAAGCCGACCACGCGCGCTGGGGGTTCCGGAGCGTCAAGATGTACACCGCGGAGTGGAAGGGCGACTCGCACGGCTATTCGCTCAGGGACGATTCCGTCCCGATCTACCTCGACAAGTGCCGGGCGCTCGGCATCGACATCATCCACGTCCACAAGGGACCGACCATCCACCCGCTCAGCATCGATGCCTTCGACGTCCGCGATATCGACGATGTCGCCACCAGTTTTCCCGACCTCACGTTCGTAGTCGACCATTGCGGCATCCCCCGGATCGACGATTTCTGCTGGATCGCGGCGCAGGAACCCAACGTCTATGGCGGCCTTTCGGTGGTGCAGGGTTTCGTCCACATGCGGCCGCGCTACTTCGCCTCGATGATGGCGGACCTGCTCTTTTTCGTCGGCCCCGACCGGCTGCTCTTCGGCTCCGACTACGGCATCCATTCGCCCAAGTGGCTGGTCGAGGGCTTCGCCGCCTTCCAGTTCGACGACGAGACGGCGCGCGAGGCCGGCACCGAACTCACCCTCGACGTCAAGGCCAAGATCCTCGGCCTCAATGCGGCGCGGCTCTACGGCATCGACGTACCCGCCGAGTGCTACCAGCCGGCGTCCGCCGAGACGGTGCGGGAGGCTGCGGAGTGAGTGTTGCACCCTGGATCTGCGATCAGGCGTCCTTCGAGGCTCGGACTTCGCCCTCGCAGCTCAGCATGAGCGACGTGGCCTGGCTCCATGAAAGTCGCACGCGCCGGTGCTCGGTGCGGCAGACGCCCACATCCTTATCCTGAGATGCGAGCGGAGCGAGCCTCGAAGGACGCGATGACGTTGATCCAGGTCGACATGCCGACCAGATCACAGCGGACGGCCGAGGATGAGACCCGGGAGGCGCAAGTCCTCCACGCGCTCGACGCCGTGCTGGATCCCGAGCTCGACGAACCGGTGACGGCGCTCGGATTCGTGACCCGGATCGCGGTCGATGGCGATGCTGTAGCGGTCGACTTCCGCCTCCCGACCTACTGGTGCTCGCCGAACTTCGCCTGGATCATGGCCGAGGACATGCGCGACGCGCTTCGCGCCCTGCCCTGGGCGCGCCGGGTCGCCGTGACCCTCGCCGACCACCTGTTCGCCGGCAAGATCAACGCCTCCGTCAACCGGGGCGAGGGCTTCGGCGAAGCCTTCGCCGAGGCCGGAGGCGACCTCGCGCAGCTCCGCACCACCTTCCGCCGCAAGGCCTATCTCGGCCGCATGGCGGCATTGATCGAGGCGCTCCGGGCCGCGGGACGGAGCGATACGGAGCTCATGGCGATAGCCGTGGGCGACCTTCGGCGCGGCGTCGGGGCTGAGGGCGACCTCCGGGCATTGACTTCGCGCTACCTGGAGCTTCGCGCCGCCTTCGGCGGTCCGTGCAGTGACAGCGACGCGGCGTTCCGGACGCCCGAGGGCGACGACATCGCGCCGTCGGCGCTCCCGCTCTTCCTCCGCGGCATCCGCATGACGCGGCGGGGCGCCGAGGCCAATGGCGAAATGTGCCGGATTTATCTCAGTGAACGCCCTGCCGAGACTGCGGCAGGGCGCAAGCCGGGCCCGCCCGACTGACGCGATGCCCGCGCTGGCTCTCTCCGCCTAGGCCGGCGCGCAGACCACGCTGCTCGCCGCGTCGCCTGCCCTGATCACCAGTCCGATGATCGGCCGCACGGGAAGCGGCGCGAATCCCTTCAGGATCTCGAGGCCGGTCTTGATCAGCGGCCAGTTCTGGCAGAAGAACTGCTTCGGATTAGCAGCCGCCTTGGCCACCTGCGCCGAGGCCAGTTTCGGTGCGCCGCGTGGCATCGGCACCTTCTTGTCGGAGGCGAAGACTTCCGCCATCCGCATGGCAATCGCGTCCCGTTCCTTCTTCGTAAGGTCGGCCATAGTGTCCTCCTCGGTTGAATCCCTAGCGTGCCCACTTCGCCGCACACGCCGGGATTGTCTTTGGTAGCACGAGGCGACACTGCGAGAAATATCACAGACGGCGGGGACGGAGTCCGCTCAGACGGCAAGCACCCGGATCGTCGGGAAGGTGACCCGGACCAGCGTCCCCTGGTCGGGCACGCTGTCGATGGCGAAGGAGGCGCGGTTGGCCTCGACCAGGGCCTTGGTGAGCGGCAGGCCGAGGCCGGTGCCCTCGTGCGGACGGCCCGACGTCATCCGAAGGCCTTCTCGCCCGCCACCCACGTCTCGCTGATTCTGATGGCCATGAGCTTCTCGGGGTCGGTCTTGTAAGGGTCGCCTTCGAGGATGGTCAGGTCGGCTTCCTTGCCCGGCTCAAGGCTGCCGATCGCATCCTCGAGCCCGATCTGCCGCGCGGCGTTGATCGTTATCGCTCGCATTGCCTGGTCGAGAGTGACCGCCACGCCGGCGCCGACCACCGAATTGTCCGTCGAGCAGCGCCGCGTGACGGCCGTTTGCACGTGCCGGAGGGGATTGACCGGCAGGCCTGTCGCGGGCGAGTCGGAGTGGAGCGTGAAAGGAACGCCCGCCTGAGCTGCGGCCCCGGCAGGCACCATGAACTCGGCGCGCTCGGGTCCGAAGATCTGATCGCGATAGGCTGCGCCGTAAAGGTAGACGAAATCCGGTATGAAGCTCGGCTCGATCCCCAGTTGCTTCATCCGCGCGATCTGATCCTGACGCGCCATGGTGGCATGCTCGATCCGGTTCAGCCCGGTCGGCGGGTTGGCGCCAAACGCCTGCTCGATCGCGTCGATCGCATCCCCGACCGCGGCGTCCCCTTGGCAATGGATCAGGATCGGCCAGCCGGCATCTTTCGCCGTTCGGCAGAGATCCGCCATCTGCGACACGGTGTAGTTCGCGTGGCCCTGGCTGCTGCTGTTGAGATAGGGCTCTGTCTGCGCGGCCGATTCCGCCTGGTTCGACCCGTCCGCCCAGAACTTCATGCCGTAGAGCGACATGCGGCTGTTGGGGATCCGCCGCGCTTTCGATGCCGGCCCAAGCGAAGCATAGGCCTTGCTGGCTTCGGCCGCCGCCGTGCTGAAGCTCGCACTCAGGCGAACCGGAAGCGTGTTCGACAACTCGGCGATGCCGTCCACCCAGGCCGGCTGGATCGTGCCCGGCTCGTGCAGGGTGGTGTTGCCGCCCGCTGCCGCCACCTTGGCATAGTCGGCGAGGGCCTTGCCGATGAGCGTCGGCGTGATGGCGGGAATGGCGAGATCGAGGAAGCGAAGCAGGGCCGGCTGTTCGTAGATCAGGCCGTTCAGCTTGCCATCCCCGCCGCGGCCGAAATGGCCCCCTCCCGGAATCTCGCCGACATCCTGCGTGATCTTGGCGAGGTCGAAGGCCCTTGAATTGGCGGCGCCGACATGCCCGTTCACGTAGAGGACGAAGACCGGCCGGTCGGTCGAGACCGCGTCGAGGTCCGCCATCGACAGATCGCCGCCCTGCAGCACGTTGTCGTAGAACCCGCCGAGGACCCAGGCTCCCGCCGGCGTATTCGCGACCGCTGCCTTCAGCGCGGCCAGCGCGTCATTCCGATTGGCGTTCCCGGTGTAGCCGATGTTGAGCAGGAACCGGTCGAAGAGCGCCGACAGCACGGCGTGGTGGTGCGGGTCGATCAGCCCCGGCAAGAGCGTGCGGCCCTGCAGGTCGACGATCCTCGTCGCGCTGCCTTCAAGTGCCGCGGCTTGTTCCGCCGAGCCCGCAGCGAGGATCTTGCCGCCGCCGATTGCGATCGCTTCCACGGCGTGCGGCCCGGCGGTCATCGGAATGATGGTTCCGTTGCGGAAGATCACCTCGGCGCCTTCGGCGGCGGCATGAGCGGGTCCGCCCGCCTTCATGACGGCAACTCCCGCGACTACCGAGGTGGCGTAGGCCATGAACTGCCGACGGGTGGGGCCGGCCGGAGCGGACGCGAATGTGAACCGGTCGGCGATCAATGATCTTCCGCACCAAAGACACATGCCCAGCCTCCCTGCCGGTTCTGTGACCGGATGGCCAGAATCCTCTCATGCGGGCGCAAGTCCATGATCCTGATCAAACTGGCGTCTTCATACCACGATGGAGGGACGCGCCACCCATCGGGTCCGGTGGCAGCGACGGGGGATGCAAGCAAACCGGCGTCGCACGGTGGTTCCGCATTGCGTTCCCCACGCCCCGGCTCCTTCGAACATCGCGTTCGCGCACTCGGGCACGTCAGCCGGCGAGCACCCGCGTCGTCGGGAAGGTGACACGGACCAGCGTCCCCTGGTCGGGGACGCTGTCGATGGCGAAGCTCGCGCGGTTGGCCTCGACCAGCGCCTTGGTGAGCGGCAGCCCGAGGCCGGTGCCCTCGTGCGGACGGCCCGATGTCGCGACCTGGCGGAACGGCTTCATGGCGGTGTCGATGTCGCTCGCGCTCATGCCGATGCCGGTGTCGCGGATGCGGACCACGACCTCGCCGTTGTCCTCCAGCGCCGTGGCCACGATCACCTGCCCCCCCGACCGGGTGAATTTGACCGCGTTGGAAAGGAGGTTGAGGAGGATCTGGCGCAGCGAGCGGAGATCGGCGACCACGCTCGGCACCACGGACGACAGCGACGAGCGGATGATGATGCGCTCGCGGTTGGCCTGCGGCTGCATCAGCGCGACGCATTCGCGGATCACGTCGTTGAGCGACACCGCCTCGAAATTCAGGTCGAGCTTGCCGGCCTCGACCTTGGAGAGGTCGAGGAGGTCGTTGATCAGGCTCATCAGGTGCTCGCCCGAGAGATGGATGTCGCGGAGATAGCTCCGGTAGCGCTCGCTGCCGATCGGGCCGAAGCGCTCCTCCATCATCACCTCGGAGAAGCCGATGATCGCATTCAGCGGCGTCCTGATCTCGTGGCTGATCTTGGCGAGGAACTCCGACTTCTGGGCATTGGCGGATTCGGCGGCGCGGCGGGCGGCGACCAGCTCCTCCTCGACGTTCTTCCAATGCGTGATGTCGCGGAGCACGGCGCAGTACTTGCCCGAGTCGCCGAGCCGCCCGATGGTCATGAACAGCGGGATGAGACCGCCCCGCGGCACCTTGCCGATCACCTCGCGGCCGTCGTTGAGTACGCTCGCCACGCCGTTCTGGGAGAGGCCGTCGATGTAGTCGAGCGCGGCCTTCCGGCTCTCCTCGGCGAGGAGGTCGGTGAACGGCGCGCCCGCCACGTCGAGCGCCTCGACACCGAACAGCGCCTCGGCGGTGCGGTTGAGGCGCGCGATCCGGCCGTCGCCTTCGATGATCAGCACGCCGTCGGTGGCGGTATCGAGGATGGTCTCCAGTTCGTGGATGCGATCGAACAGGGCATCGTCGGGGACCGCCGGCGCGGGCTCCGGCGCCGCCACGGCGGCCGGCGGCTCGGCCTGGGCGCGGACCAGGGACAGCATCATCGCCGTGCTGCCCGACCACGGCACCGCATGCAGCCGGGCCTCAACTGCGACAGGCGAGCCATCGCGGCGGAGCGCATCGAGCCGGCCGGGCTCGGCGGCGGCATGGCGGGCGCGCGGCGGATCCTCCGGGAAGATCGCGGCGGCGCCGCCGGCGGCAAGAAACGCCTCGAGATCGTCGTAGCCGAGGAGATCGAGAAGCGCGCGGTTGGCATAGAGGGTGCGGCCGTCGCGATAGACGGCGACGCCGACCGGCAGCCGGTCGAGGATCGCGGTGTCGGGGCCGCTCCGCGCCACCGCCTCGGCGGCCCTCGCGACGGCTTCGGCCGGCGCGGGTTCCACCACGCGGGCGCCGAGTGCCTCGGCGATGCGGCGGAAGGCGTCCTCCTCGTTGCCGGAGAGCCGGCGCGGCAGGATGCGCGTCGGCGGCGCCGAAATATGGACGACGTTGGAGCGCGCCGCCTCCGCCGTGGCGCGCGGCTCGGTCCCGCC
>JALHRF010000105.1 GCA_022841545.1 Bauldia sp.
GCGCGCGTCGCGAGAGGCGGCGGTGGAAACCGCAAGCGCAGCCGTCGATCTCGCCGCGTCGAAGGGGATCGACCACGTGATCCTGTGGATGGGGCCGGACGGCTTCGACTATCCGTTCCAGGCCGACTACCAGGCGCTCTGGGACATGGAGATCGACGGCTTCCGCCGCGTCGCCGGCCGGAATCCGGGCGTCCGCGTCAGCGTCGAGTACAAGCCGAGCGATCCGCGCCGCGTATCGCTGATCCGGTCAATGTCGGATTCGCTGCTTGCGGTCGCCGATGTCGGCCTCCCGAACTTCGGCGTAACGCTGGATCTCTGCCATGTGCTGATGGCGGGCGAGCAGCCGGCCGCCGTTGCGGCGATGGCGATCCGGCGCGGCAAGCTGTTCGGCGTCCACCTCAACGACGGCTACGGACCGGCCGACGACGGCATGATGGTCGGCTCGGTGCATCCCTGGCACATCCTCGAGCTGCTCCTCGAGATGCGGCGCGGCGGCTTCGCCGGCACGATCTATTTCGACACTTTCCCCGACCGGGTGGACCCCGCGGCCGAGGCCGCCGCCAACGTGGCCTCCATCCGCCGGTTCGAGCGCATGCTCGACCGCATCCCGGCGGAGGAACTCGACCGCATCCGCGCGGCGCAGGACGGCGTCGCCGCCACGCGCCTGATCCAGACACTCGCCTTCGGTCCCGACGATGCCTGACGGCCGCCGGCCGCGGGTGGTGGTGCTCGGCAGCGTCCACATGGACCTGATCGCCACCGCCGCGCGCCTGCCCGGCCGCGGCGAGTCGGTGTCGGGCGGCACCTTCGCCATGGCGCCCGGCGGCAAGGCCGGCAACCAGGCCTGCCAATGCGCACTCGCTGGCGCCGATACGTCGATCGTAACCCGCCTCGGCGACGACGCCTTCGGCCACGAACTCCAAGCGGCGCTGGCCGGAAGGGGCGTGGACACGTCGCTGATCGCCATCGATCCTGAGGCGCCGACCGGGGCGAGCACGGTGCTGGCTGCCGAAGGCGACTACCAGTCGATCATCGCGCCGGGCGCGGCGGGCCAGCTTTCGGCCGCCGACATCGAGCGGGCGCGGCCGGCGATCGAAGCGGCGGATGCGCTGATCCTGCAGCTCGAGATCGCACCGGAGATTTCGGCCCGTGCCGCCGCCATCGCCGCCAAGGCAGGGAGGATGGTGGTGCTCAACGCCTCGCCCGCGCCCGAGGGCTGGGATGCGATCCCCGAACCGCTCCGCGCCGCGACCACGATGCTCGTGGTCAACCGTGTCGAGGCGGGCCGGCTCACCGGCGCGACGGCAAGCGTGGACACGCCCGAGTCCCTTGCAGCGGATGTCGCCCGGTACACGGGCGTCGCGATCGTCCTTGTGACGCTCGGCGCCGAGGGGGTGATCGGCTATGCGGACGGGGAGACCGTACGCCAGCCGCCGTTTTCGGCCGAGGTCGTGGACACCGTTGGCGCGGGCGATGCGTTCCTCGGAACGTCGGTGGTCGCCATGCTCGAAGGCCTCCCATCCGCCGAGACGGTCAGGCGCGGCGCGGCTGCCGGCGCGATTGCCGTTTCAAGGCGCGGCGTCTACGACGCGCTGCCGGGTCGGGCCGTAGTGGACGCCTTTCTCGCGATGAATGCGTGATCGCTCAGGCCAGCAACGGCAACCCTAAGCCAACGCCCGCTCCGCACAGGCCCGGTAACGGCTGGCCCATGGCCGCAGCGCCTCGAACGCGGCACTGGCGGCGAGCACGTCGGCATCGGCGTAGCGGCGGCCGATGATCTGCATGCCGACCGGCAGGCCGTCGACTTCGCCGGCGGGAATAGACGCCGCCGGATGGCCGGTGAAGTTGATCGGGTAGGTGAGGCACCAGCCGATCAGCGGGTCGACCGGCACGCCATTGACCGCGCTTGGCCCGATTGTGTTGCCGTCGTCACGGTTCGCGACCGGCATCGCGGCGAGCGTCGGCGTGACGATCAGGTCATAGGTCGCGAACGCGCCTTGCACCGCGTCATAGACCTCGCTCCGGATCGCCTGGTCGTGCATCAGGTCCATCATCGTCATCCGCTGGCCGACCTCGATCCAGTGGAGAAACTCCGGCGGGAAGTCGTCGCGGTGGTCGGCGAGGAGGTCGAGGCCGGCCGCCTTGACCGCCTCGAAGGTCCCGAGGTTGAGCGGCATCATCAGCCGCGACCAGGCATCGCTCAGTTCGCGCTGGCTGTGGCGGAGCCCGAGCTTCATCGGCTCGACATGGGCGCCCGCGTCCTCGAAGGCGCGCACCGCGTCGGCGACCACGGCGGCGATGCGGGGATCGACCGGGAAGACGTCGAAGTCGGCGCTGTAGCCGATCTTCCAGCCCTTGATGTCGCGCTTCATCGCGGCCGTGAAATCCACCGTCTCGTCGAGGCTGAGCGGATCGCGCGGGTCGTAGCCGGACAGGGCGGTGAGGGCGAGGGCGGCATCCTCGACGGTCCGCGTGATCGGCCCCTCGAAGACGAAGGGCAGGTCGCCGGCAAAGGCATTCGGCCGGATGACGACCGGGATGCGGCCGTAGGAGGCCTTGTATCCGTACACGCCGCACCACGCTGCCGGGATGCGGATCGACCCGCCCGCATCGGTCCCCTCGGCGAGGGGCAGAAGCCCGTCGGCCACCGCCGCAGCGCTGCCGCCGGACGAGCCGCCGGCGTTGAGCCGGGTGTCGAAGGGGTTGCGGGTCGGGCCGAATAGCGGGTTGTCGCAGGTGCCGCGGAGTCCCATGACCGGGGCGTTGGTCTTGCCGACGAGGATCGCGCCGGCCTTCTCGATCCGCTCCGCGAAGGGACAATACCACTGGGCGATATTGTCCTTGAGCGCCCGGACGCCGCCGAAGGTCGCCGGCCAGCCAGGCTTGAAGTCGAACAGGTCCTTGATCGCCGAGGGCACGCCATGAAGCGGCCCGAGGATGTCGCCACGCATCACCGCGTCCTCGGCGCGCCGGGCTTCCTTTCGCGCACCGTCGGCATCGAGGAAGATCAGCGCGTTGAGGCTGGGGTTGCGCTTGTCGATCCGCGCCAGCGTCGCCTCCATCACCTCGACCGGCGACACCTCGCGCCGGCGGATCCGGCCAGCCATTTCCGCCGCGCTCCTGTAAGCCAGGTCCGTCATGGTGTCCTCACCCGTCGAGCCGCCGCATCAGGTCGTGCGTGCGAGCGTAGATATCTTTGAACACCGCGTATTGCCGGGCATAGACGCCGGCATTGGCGGCGTCGGCGACGACTTCGGAGGCCACCGGATTCCAGGTGCGGATGTCCTCCTTCCGGACATCGCCGATGGCGAGCGCCGCGAGGAAGGCGTCGCCATAGCTCGCGCCCATGGTTTTCTCCCGAATGATCTGCGTCCGGCCCGACACGTCGGAGGTCGCCTGCGCCCAGACCTTGTTTTTGGTTCCGCCGCCCACGGCGTAGACGGAATTGGGATCGGCGCCGGCTTCCACATAGGTCTCGAAGATGTGGCTTGTGCCGTTGGCGATGCCCTCGAGAAGGGCCCGGTAGATGTCGCCGCGGGTGTGGGTCAGGTTCAAGCCGAAGAGCACGCCCTTGGCGTGCGGGTCGTGGATCGGCGTCCGCTCGCCGGAGAAATAGGGGAGGAGGACCAAGCCCTTCGCGCCCGGCGGCGACCCTTCCGCCTCCGCCGCAAGCGCGATCATCGCCGAGGCCGGGTCGAGGTCGCGGGCGAGGCTGTCGCGGAACCAGTGGGTGAGGGTGCCGCTGGTCGCCAGGCCCGACATCGAGGCGTGCTCGCCGGGGAAGAGCCACGGCGCGTACCAGAGTCGGCTGTCGCTGACCCGGTGCGCCGTGACCATGATGATGAAGATGGTCGAGCCGTACATCAGCATCATGTCGCCGGGATCGAGGACTCCGACGCTGACCGCCTCGGCGGCGGCGTCGATGGTGCCGACGATGACGGGTGTTCCGACCGCAAGCCCCGTCTCCGCCGCGGCGCGAGCGGTAACGGTGCCGGCGATATCGGTGGTCCAGGCCGGTTCGGGCAGGAGGTCGAGGTCGACGATGTCCTTCGTCAGGCGATCGGAATAGGCAAGGCCGGCGACATCGTAGAGGGGGCTGGTGCTGGATGCCGAGTAGTGGTCGATGCACCAGACGCCGGTCAGCCGGTGGACGATGTACGAGGTCGAGTTGAGGATCTTGCGCGTCCGGTCGAACAGGTCGGGCCGATTGCGCTTGAGCCACAGGATCTTCGGACCGACCGATTGCGAGGTCAGCGCGTTGCCGCAACGGTCGAGGATGGTGTCGGCGCCGATCGTTGCCGTCAGTTCCTCGATCTCGTCGGCGGCGCGGGTGTCGACGCCGTAGAGGACCGCGTTCATCAGCGGTTCGCCCTCGCCGTCGACCGGCAGCATGCACGGGCCGATGGCGCTGGTGCCGACGGCGCGGATTTCTCTTGGCGCGACGCCGCTGTCGGCGATCAGCTTCCGCGAGATGAAGGTAATATCGTCCCACCAGTCCTCGCGCGGGCGGTGCTCCGCCCAGCCCGGCTGCGGCACCAGCATCTTGTGGGGCTTCGCCGCGGTGGCGAGGATACGCCCGGTGTCGTCAACGAGGACGCCCTTCGACTCGAACGTGCCGATGTCTATGCCGAGATAGGCCTTCATTCCGGATAATCGTCGCGGTCGAGGCTGAGCCCGCCGTCGATCCCTGTGAGGCCGGCCACCAGCAGGTGCGTCAGGCCGGCGAGGTCGGAAAGGTCGCACACCTCGAGCGAGGAGTGCGTGTAGCGCGCGGGGAAGCCGATATCGATGCAGGCCACGCCGCCGTTGATGAGCTGCACGTAGGAGGAGTCGGTCAAGGCGCCGATATGGGCGCTCCGCTGCAGGGGGATCCGCTCCTTCGCCGCAGCCTGCTCGAAGAGCCGGACGAGCGCCGGGTGCGGGATGGTGCCGTTGAGCGTGCCGCGACCGTGGAAGCTGTAAAGGCTCATTGCCGGCCCGCCGCCGAGCCGGACGTCGCCGCGCGCGGTCATGTCCGGCGTGTCGGTGGCGAGGATCAGGTCGAGCTGGATGGCGATATCGGGGGCGAGCACGTTGGCGGCCGTGAGCGCGCCGCGCAGGTTGAACTCCTCGAGCACCGAGAAGACGAGGTGCACGGTCGGCCGCTTCTTCGCGTCCTTGAGCGCCCGCGCGACCTCGATCATCACCGCGCAGGCGGCGCGGTCGTCGACCGAGGTGCCTGCGAGCCGGTCGCCGGCGAGCTCCACCACCTTCGGCGCGTAGACGATCGGCGTACCGACATCGATGCCGGCGGCGAGCACTTCGGCGGCGCTGCCGAGCCCGGTGTCGACATAGAGCTCGGGGTAGGGGAGGACGCGGTACTTCTCCTCCGGGGTGGTGGCGTGGTGGCTCTTGTTGGCGATGATGCCGGGGACGTCACGCCCCTCGCCGATACAGAACAGCACGGACTGCGACGGCAGCGCCTTTTCGGGCACGCCGCCGAGGCGCTCGACCCGGACCAGGCCGTTCGCCTCGATCTTCCGCGCGATCAGCCCGAGCTGGTCCATGTGGGCGAAGAGCATCACGCTCGGCGCATCCTTCGCGCCGGGCAGCGTCGCGATCAGGTTGCCGAGGCGATCGGAATGAGAGGCGAGGCCGAGTGTCTTGAGTTCGGCCGCGATCCGGCGGCGGACACGGCCCTCATAGCCGCTCAATCCGGGAATCAGCATCAGCTCCGCGGTCAGCGCCCGAAGCCGGGCCTTGAGAGGGTTCTTCTTCGCTGCTTTTGCCATGGTCAGCCGCCCCGCGCGGCGCGGACGAGCCGCATGAACTCGGCCGCGCGTTCCGGATCGACCGGATTCCAGGTATTGCCGTCGACTTTCAGCGACGAGCCGACGATGCAGCCGTCGGCGATCCGGAGCACGTCGGCGACGGTCGCGTGCTTGACGCCGGTATTGGCGAGCACCGGCGTGCCGGGCAGCACCGCCTTCACCGCCTCGAGGTCGGACATCGCCGCGGCCTCGCCGGTGATGGCGCCGGAGACGAGGATCGCGTCGGGGATGGAGGAGAACACCGCGCTCCGGGCGCGGTCGGCGAGGCTCCGCCGGTCGAGCGACCAGGCGAACTCGGCGGAGACGTTGTAGAGGACGGCGAGGTCCTTCCGGCCGAGCCGGTCGCGATAGCGGAGCGCCGCGCCGGCATCGGGATTCCAGGGGCCCATGTCCGAGGCGTAGGTGCCGGTGAAGATTTCGCGGACGAACCGCGCGCCGGTCGCGGCGGCGAGGGCCATGGTGCTCATCGGGTCCCAGAGCACGTTCACCCCGAACGGCACGCTGATCTCGGACCGGAGCGCGCCGATGACATAGGCCATGGTTGCGGTAGAGGCGGTGTCGACCTCGAATTCATAGGGCCGGTCGTTCTCGTTGCCGAACATCACGGCGTCGAAGCCGGCCGCCTGAAGCGCCTTGAGGTCTCGCCGCGCTCCCTCGACCAACCCATCGAGTCCGGCGCTTCCGTCGTGGAGCGGCGAACCCGGAAGGGCCCCGAGGTGGACCATGGCGATCGCCACCTTGCCCGGGCCGAACACGTTTCTGAAGTTGTCTGTCATCCTTGCCCCCGACGTTTTGGCCACTCTGGCGATGCGGGGGCGATCGGACAAGGGGGAAGGGTTCGGCGGTCGGGGTTTAGGCAAACGAAGACCGCGGCGCCCGGTCGGGCACCGCGGTTTGAAGACCGTCGGTCGCTACTACTGGACCGTCTGCGGCCAGTCAGACTCGGGACAGAACTGGCGGATGGCGTTCTGATCGCCGCTGTTCTTGGCGTCGCCGCACTGCGCTGCGTCGACGGTGTTGCCAGTGGGTGCCGTGGCGCCGGTGCTCATGGTGTCCGGCCACTCCGACTGCGGGCAGAACTGCTGGATCTCGACGACGTCGCCGCTGCCCTTGGCTTCAGCGCATTGGGCCTCGTTCACGGCGTTCGCGGCCGATTCGTCAATGACCGCGCCGGGCTCGACCGTCTGCGGCCAGTCAGACTCGGGACAGAACTGGCGGATGGCGTTCTGGTCGCCGCTGCCCTTGGCAGTATTGCACTGTGCCACATCGAGGGTCTGGGCAAAGGCGGGCACGCCGGCCGAGACGCCGACGCTCATCAGGATTGCCGCCGAGGCGGCCAGGGTTCGAATTGGGCTCATGGTTGCGTCCTTTTCTTCCGTGGGTGTCACTCACCCCGGAGCGCAACGGCGGCCGCGCGACGGTGTTCCCGGAATAGGCAACGGTTTCCGTCACTTCGAGCAAGTCTCGTGGTGATGCATTTTTCGTGGAACCAAATCTGGCTGGTTGCGTTTAAGGGAGCGTCGGGAGCGGCGTAGCCCCCCAGCCCGCGTTCCCGACGGGCGTGCACTGAGGCCGTTCTCCAAGCTCACGCGGAGAACGGCCTCTTTCTTTGCCCTCAATCCCCTTCTTTGCCCCAGCATCTTTCTTGTCCCCAATGACGCTATCCGCGGTTGGGGCGCACCATGTAGATCGCATCTACCCCGTAGGGGCGGAGTTTCGCCGCCATCTCCTCGGAGGTGGGCACGAATCCGAAACGCGACCAGAATCCAACCGTGCCATAAACCGAAATCAGCGCCGTCGTATCGAAATCCGCGGCGTGGCCGAGGAGCCGCGCCATCGCCGACGCCGCGGCCCCGGCGCCCCGGCGGGATGGAGCGACGGCCATGTCATGGATGTAGAACTGATCGGCATCGGCCGGCAGCGACCTGAGTAGGGCGCCAAGCGCCGGCGGCTCGAAACGGCGGATCGGGTGCGAAACGGCGTAGCCCACGATTCCCTTGTCGCCGTCCAGCACCACGCAGCCTCTGGGATACAGGGCGAGACGCTCGGCAAACACCTCCCGGCTCTCGGGCAGGTCGGGATGGCTTGCGTCGGCAAGCGCCAGAACCCCGTCGAGATCGTCCGCGCGCATCGCACGCCATTCACCCGTTTCCACGGCCCCGGCGCCGGAGTTAATGATGGCCATCCGCTATTCTACAGCCGAATCTGCCGGCTCGAAGACAGGCATTTCAAACCGAGACACGACCGGAGACACGTCCCCAACCCGTCCGGACGGTGTCGCGCGCCGCACACAGGATAACCACGACTTGCGCAATCCCCCATTTTGGGCTGGCACAGCAGGCAGCGGATGTTATGCTATTGGCAGGATTCGGCGTGGTTGCGCCGTTCAATGGGGCGTATCCAGGGGCTGGATGACATGGGGGCGAAACTTCCTTCCGAATATCCAATCGGTCAGGAAGCGGGCGAGGAGACGCCGGTAGACCTCGTCGAGGTGGCGGGAGCCATCAAGTGGTTCGACGCCTCGAAGGGCTACGGCTTCATCATCCCCGACAGCGGCGCGCCCGACGTGCTCCTCCATGTCACGTGCCTCCGACGCGACGGATTTCAGACCGCCTATGAGGGCGCGCGGATCGTCGTCGAGGCTGTGAATCGCCCCAGGGGCATGCAGGCTTTCCGCGTCATCCAGATGGATGAGACGACCGCAATCCGGCCGCCGCAGGCGACGCCGTCGCGCACTCACGTCAACGTGACGCCGACCAGCGGGCTGGAGCGCGTGACGGTGAAGTGGTTCAACCGCATGCGCGGATACGGCTTCCTCACCCGCGGCGACGGCACCGAGGACATCTTCGTCCACATGGAGACGCTCCGCCGCTTCGGCCTCGCCGAACTGCGGCCAGGGCAGGTGGTTTATGTCCGCTTCGGCGACGGGCCGAAAGGCCTGATGGCGGCGGAGATTCGCCCCGACGCGAGCGGCAGCGGGCCGAGTTCGCACTGATCGCACCCGGCCTCCGAACGCACCGGAGGTACGATCACCCGATCCTTGATTGAGCCTGCGGATGGTCAGCCGTTGCCGCGGTAGAGGGCGCGCGTTACCAGCGAGAAGAAACCGGTCGCGAGCAGAAAGGTGGCGAAACCGGCGGTGATCGTCCGCGTCCCCAGGTTCGGGATCAGGAAGAACGTGACGATGATGATCCCGATGATGTTGCCGAGCGAGGATATGGCGAACAGCCCGCCCGAGATCTTGCCGGCGTCGCTGGGCAGCTTGAGGAGCAGCCGGACCGAGAGCGGCGAGTACATGCCCAGGACGACCAGCGGCGGGAAGCAGACCACGAACCCCGAAAGGAAGAGGGCCACGTACTCGTTGTCGACGCCGGAGACGGCGATCTCCAGCCCCCCCTGGGACATGAAGTAGATGAAGAACAGGTAGGCGGAGGCGATGAACTTGATGGTCGCGGCGAAACCGAAGCCGGGGAAGCGGTCGGCGAGCATGCCGCCGAGGAAGTAGCCCAGCATGAGCCCGCCGATCGAGATCGAGATGATCGTCGCCCAGGTGTAGATGCCGCTGCCGAAGAGCGGCGTCAGGATGCGGCTCGTGACCATCTGGAAGCCGAGCGTGACGAAGCCGAGCGTGAAGACGTCTGCGACGACCAGGCTGGCGGCGCCGATGCCGACCGCGAGCCGGTGGGGAAGTCTGGGAATGGGGTGCTCCATGCGGGCCGTCAGGTCCGCTTCTCGTTGTGACGCTCGATCGCCTTGAGGTACTCGACCGGGGCGAAATCGTCGGTCATCGGCTCGGCCTGCCCGACCTCCGGCATATAGCGGCGCGCCAGGATCTCCGGAAGCGGATACCGGAAACCGAACTCGGCCTGCCGTTCGGCGGCGATCCGCTCGACCTCGGCATCGTCCTTGGGCGGGCCGTCATAGGCGAGGATGACGATGTTGCCCTGGCCCTCGAAGAAGACGAGGTTGTCGAAGACGGCGGCGATGGTGGCGACGGCGCTGTCGAACAGCATGGTCGACGGCTCGACGTTCTGGATGGCAATCCCGCCCGGATTCAGCCGCTCCGACACCAGTTCGTAGAACTCGGTGGTGAGCAGGTGGAAGGGGACGAACGGACCGCGATAGGCGTCGACCATGATGATGTCGAACCTGCGGTCCTCGTTCTTCGCGAGCCACATGCGTCCGTCGAGGATCTCGACGTCGAAATTGTCCTCGTCGCGAACGGAGAAGAAATCGGCGGCGATTTCGGCCACCGCGGGGTCGAGCTCGACCGCCGTCATCTCCAGCTCGGGGATGCTCTTGTGGTGGTACCAGGCGGTGCGGCCGCCGCCGAGGCCGATGATCGCGGCGCTCTCGAGCTTCGGCGCATAGGCGAGGCCTGCCGTCATCGACTGGGTGTAGTAGACGGGGAGGTCGAGCTCGTCCGTCGGATTGACCACCGACTCGGTATAGCGGAGCCGCTCGGCGCCGAAGGAGAGGACATAGAAGCCGTTCGGCCGCCGGTAGACGTAGATGTCGTTATAGAGGGACTCGACCTGGGCGATGACGCCCGGCTCGGTGCCGGCGGCGAGCGCCGCGTCCGGATCGTCCCTCTGCCAGACCAGGAAGGCCACGACGACGCCGACCACGATCAGCCCGACGAGGCCGATCAGCAGCGCCGAACGCCTGCTGCCGCGCGCGGCGGCCGGTGTCTCGGCAGGCTTGGGCTGGTTCTTTCCGGTGGCGGGCTTCCGCGCGGCGGACTTGGCTGACAAAACGGTACTCCCTGAGGTCGCCGGCGGGAGTATAGCGGCGGCCTCGGGCATGACAACGGCGGCGGTCTGGCGTTTTTCGGGCCGTTTGCCGGCCTTCGCCCTTGTTGCGCCCGATCTGCTATGCACGGCCTCCGGCCGGCAGGTTGGGCCGGCGCGTTCATTGGTGGAAGTGGGGAGAACAGAGCAATGGTGGCAGACACGAAGGAATCGATCGGCTTCATCGGCCTGGGGCTGATGGGCCACGGCATGGCGAAGAACATCGTCGAGAAGGGTTATCCGCTCGCCGTGACCGCTCACCGCAATCGGAAGCCCCTCGACGACCTCGTTGGCCGCGGCGCGGTCGCCTGCGCCTCGCCGCGGGAGGTCGCCGAGCGCTCGTCCATCGTCTTCCTCTGCGTCACCGGCTCGCGCGAGGTCGAGGCGATCGTTCGCGGCAAGGACGGACTCAAGGAGGGCCTGAAGCCCGGCGCGGTCATCGTCGACTGTTCGACCTCCGATCCCAACTCGACGCTCGCCCTCGCCGCCGAACTCGGAGCGATTGGCGTCGACTATGCCGACGCGCCGCTGTCGCGCACGCCGAAAGAGGCGTGGGAGGGCAAGCTCGACACGATGGTCGGTGCGAGCGATGCGGTATTCGCCCGTATCAAGCCGGTGCTCGACACCTGGGCAGGGAAGGTGGTCCACATCGGCGCCGTCGGCGACGGCCACAAGATGAAGCTCCTCAACAACTTCATCTCGCTCGGCTATGCCGCCATCTATGCCGAGGCGCTGGTGCTCGGTGCGAAGGTCGGCATCTCGCCGCAGCGCTTTCACAGCGTCATCGACGGCGGCCGCATGGATTGCGGCTTCTACCAGACCTACATGGGCTCGGTGGTCGGGGGAAACCGCGAGGCCCACCGCTTCACCATCGCCAACGCGTTCAAGGACCTCACTTACCTCGAGGCGATGGCCGACGCGGCGCGGCTGATGAACCCGGTCGGCAATGCCGTGAAGAACGCATTTTCGGGCGCGGTTGCGACCGGCGGCGGCAGAGCGACTGACTACGTCCCGCATCTCCCCGAGTTCGTCGGCCGGGCCAACGGCATGGACTTCGCGGCGGAGGTCGAGAAGGGGAAGGGCTAGCATCCTCCGACCAACGCCATGGCCGGGATCTCACGGTCCCTGTCCGAAATGCTGACGTCCCTGGCGTCCCTGCCGTCGTGCTCGGCTTCTGCCTACAATTCTTGCGGCGCGCTCCCGTGCGGCGACCACTTCCCGTTTGACTCTTCCCTGGACCTGCCTGAGATTTGGCTCGCCGAAAAGGCACTCGAAACAAGAAGATTCAGCGGGAGGAAGGCATGAAGTCTCGTCATGGGGGGATTCTGCTCGGCGCATTGTTCAGCGCCGGTGTGTTTTCACAAGCACTCGCAGCCGACCAGGTTGTGATCGGGTATTCGGCGCCGGCGCTGCTGGGTGGCCAGGGTCAGATTCAGGCTGGTCTCGTCAACGGAGCCAAGGCGAAGGGCTGGGAGGTCATCACCATCACGTCCGGCGGCGACGCGCAGAAGCAGCTCAACGACATCAACGATCTGATCGCGCAACAGGTGAAGGCCATCGTTGCCGTTCCGGACGACAGCGCCGGCATCTGCCAGGCGGTCTCGGTCGCGAAGGAAGCCAATATCCCATTCTA
Organism: Bauldia sp.; assembly: GCA_022841545.1. GTDB lineage: Bacteria > Pseudomonadota > Alphaproteobacteria > Rhizobiales > Kaistiaceae > Bauldia. The sequence continues at coordinate 12,234 of JALHRF010000105.1, forward strand.
TACGATCGATCGCGCGCCGTCCGGGTGCCAGGTCGACATGGTCGTGCTTTCGGACAATTACCTCGCCGGCAAGCAGGCCGGCGAAGCGATGGTCGCGTTCCTGGAGGCCCGCCACGGATCGCCGAAGGGCAAGGTCCTGGAAGTGACCGGCAATCTTGCGCAGAACGTCGCGCAACTGCGCGGAGCGGGCTTCAACGATGTGATGAAGCAGCATCCCGACATCGCCGTCATCACCAAGGTCGGCGACTGGGATGCCAGCAAGGGCGTCGATATCGTTCGCGACGTCGTCTCGGCTGAAGCCGATCTCGACGGCATCTACATGCATTCGGATTGCGTCTACTCGACCGGCACCGTCCAGACGCTCAAGGAGCTTGGCAAGGATGCCCTTTCGGGAGCTGATGGCCACATCTTCCTTGCCAGCGTCGATGCCTGTCTCGCGGCCCTGGAACTGATGCGTTCCAACCAGTTCGATCATGCGTCGAACCAGCCCATTCCCGACTTCGGCGTGCTCGCCGTCGACTTCATCGAGAAGAAGCTCAACGGTGAAGAGATCGTGCCCGGCGAGATTTCGATGGAGGGGGCGCTCTGGTCTCCGGCCCGCGTCGAGAACGCCGATGTCGGTCTTCAGCTCTTCCTCGCCACGACCCCCGTCAATCAGTCCAACATGAACGACGAGCGTCTGTGGGGGAACATCGAGAAGAAGAGCGGCGGCTGAGCCGACGCAGGCCGACACGCGTAATCCGGGCGCGGCCCTCCGAGCGGAGGCCGCGCCTTGATTCCGGAAGGCGACGTCTGATCACGTTGGGGAACGGTCATGGATGACGCCGGTCGCGCACCCGTCGTCGAGATGGTGGATATCGTCAAGGTGTTTCCGGGCGTCCGCGCTCTGGATTCGGTTTCGTTCTCGGTCCAGCCGGGCGAGATCCACGCCCTGGTCGGCAAGAACGGCGCCGGCAAGTCGACCTTGATGCACGTTCTCACCGGCTTGTATCCACCCGACTCCGGCGCCATCCGCATCCGCGGCGTCCAGCACGACAATCTGAACACCGCGCGCGCCAAGGAAGCGGGAATCTCGCTCGTTGCCCAGCACGTGAAATTCATACCGGGCCTCAGCATCGCGGAGAACGTCAATTGCGGGATGCTGCCGCTCAGGCGCGGCGGGTTCGTCGACTGGAAGAAGATGGCCCGGGACGCCGAGGAAAGGCTCGCCCGGTTCGGTCTGGATGTCGATGTCAAGCGGCGGATGGAGTACACCACGGTCGCCGAACGACAGATGATCGAGATCGCGCGCGCGCTCTTTGCCGACGCCAGCGTCGTCATCCTCGATGAGCCGACGGCCCCGCTGCCGAAGCACGACGTCGCCAAGCTGTTCGAGTTCGTGCGCCGCCAGAGAGAGCAGGGCGCCTCGTTCATCTACATCTCGCATTATCTCGAGGAGATATTCGACGTTGCCGACCGCGTCACGGTCATGCGGAACGGGGCGGTCGTGGGGTCCGCGCCGGTTCGCGACATCACCCAGCCGGAGCTGATCCGCCTGATCAGCGGCGCCAATGTCGAGCGCTACAAGCGTGAGAGCGGCAAGCCCGGCCAGCCGGTCCTGACCCTCAAGGGTTTGACGCGGCCGCGAGCCTATTCCGACATAGACCTGACGCTTCACGCCGGCGAGGTGGTCGGCCTTACCGGCCTTGAAGGCAGCGGTCCGGGCGAGCTCGCGCGGGGGCTGTTCGGCTTGGAGGAGCTTGGCGACGGCGAAGTGACGCTCGGCACGAAGGTCTACCGCGCTGGCAGCCCGATCACCAGCCTCCAGCAGGGTTTGGCCTATCTTCCGCGCGACCGGCACGGCCTCGGCATCGTCGGCATGCGCAGCGTTCGCGACAACGTCTCGCTTTCAGTGCTGGGCCGACTTCAACCGTTGTTCGGACTCATAAATTCACCCGCGGAGCGAAAGCTCGTTCAGAACTACATCGACGTCCTGGGCATCAAGACGCCCTCGATGCAGACGGCCGTCGAGAATCTCAGTGGCGGCAATCAGCAGAAGGTCGTCGTGGCCAAGCTCGCCGCCACCGAGCCGAAGGTCCTGATCCTCGACGAGCCCACCCAGGGCGTCGACGTCCAGGCGAAGGTGGACTTGCTTCGCATCGTCGATCAGTTGAGCAGGCGCGGCGTCGCGATCGCCGTGGTCTCGGACGAGCTCAACGAGCTGATGGACATCTGCGATCGGATCCTCGTGTTCTATCGCGGCAGGATCATCAGGGAATTCAAAAAGGGCCGGGACACGATAACCACGACGGGACTTCTGGCTGCGATCGAGGGTGAGTCCGTGGAGAAGAGCAATGCAGTCCTCTAAATTCATTCCGGCTTTTCTCGACAACTTGATCTGGGTCGTTCTGGTAATCGTCTTCTTGTTCTTCATGTCCCAGTCGCCGGTCTTTTTGTCGTCGACGAACATTACGAATATTTTGACCGCAGCATCGATCCTCGGCGTTCTCGTTGTCGGCCAGACCTTCGTACTGATCACGGGCAATTTCGATCTGTCGACGGAATCGACGCTCGGGCTCGCCGGTCTGGTCGGCATGTTCCTCATCGTGCCGTCGGCCCCGCCGTTCTGGGGTGGCGACGTGATGATGAACCCCTACCTCGCGATCGTCACCATCCTGGCGATGGGTGCTGCGATCGGCTACCTGATCGGCGTTCTCATCACGGTCGGCAAGATGAACAACTTCATCGTCACCTTGGCGATGTTGCTGATCCTCCGGGGCCTGATGATGGCGTTCACCCAGGGCACGCCGATCAGCGGCCTGAACTATCCGCCGGCCGAGACCTATTTCTGGCTTGGCCACAAGGCGCTGTTCGAGATTCCGGGCGTCGCCAAGGTGCCTGTGGCGGTGGTCGCGACGGCGCTGGTGTTCGCCATCGGCCACGTCATCCTCAACCACCGGCGTTTCGGGCGCGAGCTCTACGCCATCGGCGGCAACCGGGCGGCGGCGATTGCCTCCGGCATCGATGCGGACCGCCGGGTGCGGCAGGTCTACGTGCTCAGCGGATTGCTGGCCGCGCTGGCGGGATGGATGCTGGCGGGACGGGTCGGGTCGATCCAGGTCAATCTCGGCGAAGGCTACATCTTCACCGTCATGGCTGCAGCCGTCATCGGCGGTATCAGCCTGCAGGGCGGCCGTGGCACGATGCTGGGCGCCCTCGGCGGGGTGCTGCTCCTGTCGACCATCGATCGCGGTCTCAACCTGATGAGCGTGTCGGTCTTCTGGGTGAAGGTCATCCAGGGCCTGATCATCATGCTCGCCATGTTCATCGACGCCCAGCGGGTTCGTTACCGCGCTTCCGATGCCGCGCCGGCTGCGGCGGCGGAAAAGCCTTCCGGCGCCAGCAAGCAGCAGGCGTGAGCGGTGTATAGCGCCGCCACGCGGGGTCGTTGAGCTTCAGCGACAGGCGGAGTGACGGCTACGCCAACGGCGTCAGTGCCTTGGCCTCGGCCAGCGTGAGGCGCACCAGTCCGCCGCCGTCGAAGTAGACGAAGGCGAGCGACTTCCGCCGCGAGGTCATCTGGGCGGGCAGCGGATCGTAGCGGAACGACGCCCCGCCGAGATGCGGGGTGAGCGTGCCGATGTCGGTCGCCGCATTGGCCTCGACGCGGAGCAGCGACAGGACGACACCGTCCTTGCCCTTGCCGGTGAACGGGACGCCGGCCAGACGCAGGAAGCTGGTCGGGTCGGGGCAGGCGGGGAACGCATCGAGGAAGGCGGTCTCGACGAGATCGAGGTCGGGCTCGACCGGGCCGGACTCCGGCGCGGCTTGGCCGGCAGTGAGATGCGGCGTCTGCCACTGGGCGGCCGGGCGGGGGCCGTTGTGGCCCATCGCGCCATGTCCGTGGTCGTGGGGATGATCGTGATGGTGATGCGGGGGGCCGTCGTGGGCCATGTCAGAAGCTCACCGGCTTGTCGATGATACCCTTGTGCGCGCCCATCTTGCCGTTGGCGACCAGCGCGCCGAGCACCTCGACGACGACGCGGACGCCGACCAGCGCGGTGATGTCGGAGGTGTCGTAGGGCGGTGAGACCTCCACCACCTCGACGCCGCAGACTCCTTCCGCCGCGACCAGGCCGAGGATCTTCAGCGCCTCGCGGGGCAGGAAGCCGCCCGGCTCCGGCCACCCGGTGCCAGGCACGAAGCCGCAATCGAGGCAGTCGACGTCGAAGGAGATGTAGACCGCATCGGCGTCCTTCCAGGCGAGCTCCAGCGCGATCTCGGCGGTCTTCTCGAGGCCGAGCTCCTCGATGTCGCCGATGGTGAGCACGTTGGTCTCGCGCTTCCGGGCCTCGGCGACGCCGGGCCGCGGCACCTGCCAGCCGCCGATGCCGAGCTGGACGAGGTTCTTCGGCGAGACGTTGGGGAGGTTGGTCGCCCAGTACCAGGGCGTGGTGTGCATCCGTTCGTCGAGGTCCTTCTCCTGGATGTCGATGTGGCGGTCGAAGTGGATGATGCCGATCCGCTTCGAGGTGCAGTCGGCGATGCCGCGGACGCAGGGAAAGCCGATCGAATGATCGCCGCCGAGCATCACGGGGAGCGCGCCCGACGAGAAGACATGGCTGACGCCGCGGGTGATCTGGTCGAAGCTCTTCTCGAGGTTCGCCGGTATCGTGAAGACGTCGCCGGCGTCGCAGAGCGTCATCTGCTCGCGGAGATCGACCCCGAGTTCGTAATTGTAGGGGGTGTAGAGCGCCGAGATGCGGCGGATTCCCTGCGGTCCGAAGCGGGTGCCCGGGCGGTAGGTCGTGCCGGAGTCAAACGGGATGCCGAGGACGGCCGCGTCGTATTTGCCGACATCGCGGACGTTCTCGACATAGGGCGCCTTGAGGAAGGTGTTGATGCCGGCGAAGTGGGGCAGTTCGCCCCGGGCGAAGGTCGGGATCGACTTGTCGGTGAGCGATTCCGAGCCGGGCAGGCCCATGTCGAGCGCCCATTTCTCCTCGCGCCGCCAGCCATCCACCGACAGCCGGCCCTCGGCCTCCAGCGCCTTCCAGCCGCGGGTCTCGCGGGCGTTGAAGTCAGGGTGGTGGCGGCGCGTGCGCTCGGGTGCGGGCGCAACGCCGGCGTAGCGGTGGCGCTTCTCGCGGGTGGCATCGGGGATCATGTTGGGGTTCCTCCTCCGGTCTATTTGCTGAGGATCGAAAGGGTCGTGTCAAGCGCCTCGGCCGCGGCGGTCGCCTGTTCGGCGATGCGGCTCGCAGCGCGGCCGTTCCGGGTCAGCGGCAGGTCGTAGGTGATCGTCGCCGAACACGACGGGTCGTCGGGACGGACCTTGTCGAAGACGATCAGCCGGGTGCCGAGCTTGAAGGCCTCGGCGATGTCGTGGGTGACCATGAACACCGTCATGCCGGTATCGCGCCAGAGTGCGGTGGTCAGCTCCTGCATGTCGCGGCGGATGCCGGGATCGAGGGCGCCGAACGGCTCGTCGAGAAGCAGCACCTTCGGCTTCTTGAGGAGCGCCTGGGCGATCGCGAGACGCTGCTGCATGCCGCCGGAGAGCTGCGCCGGGTACCGGTCGCGCGCGCCGCCGAGCCCGATGTCGACGAGAAGCGTCTCGACCTCGTCGCGGAGCTTTCGCCGGGCCGCGCCGAAGGTGCGGCCGAGGCCGCGGGCGCGCTCGAACTCGAGGGGCAGGATCAGGTTCTCGGTCACGGTGAGGTGCGGGAAGACCGAATAGCGCTGGAAGACGATGCCACGGTCCGGCGTCGGCCGGCCGGGGATCGGCCTGCCGCCGATCCAGATCGATCCTTCCGTCGGCCGCTCCTGGCTGAGGAGGAGGCGGAGGAACGTCGACTTGCCGCAGCCCGACGGGCCGACGATGGTGACGAAGGCGCCTTCCTCGACCTTGAGATTGACGTCGCCGAGGACGGTGGTCCCGTCATAGCGGACGGCGACGCCGGAGACGTCGACGAAGCTCACAGGTTGGCTCCTGAAAGATGCGCCCAGCGGAAGGCGCGGCGCGAGAACAGGAGGAGCAGTCGATCGAGGGCATAGGCGAGAAGCGTGATCCAGACGACGTAGGGGATGATCACGTCCATCGCCAGGTAGCGCCGCACGAGGAAGATGCGGTAGCCCAGTCCGCCCGTCGAGGCGATGGCCTCCGCCGAGATCAGGAAGATCCAGGCCGGCACCAGACCCAGGCGCATGGCGGTGATCAGCCGCGGCCAGACCTGTGGCAGCACGACCCGGAAGACGAGTTGGGTGGCGGAGGCGCCGAGGGTCTCGGCCTTGATGACCTCCTCGCGCGGGATGTCCATCACCGCCTGCGCCAGCGACCGGGTCATGATCGGCGCCGTGCCAAGCACGATCAGCATCACTTTCGAGGTTTCGCCGAGGCCGAAGATGATGAAGAGGATCGGCAGGATAGTGATCGGCGGGATCAGCGAGATCACCGCGACGAAGGGGGCGAGCGAGGCGCGGACCTTGGGCAGGAAGCCGATCAGCACGCCGAGGGAGAGTGAGATGAGCGCGGCGATCAGGATGCCGCCGCCGAGCCGCGCGAGGCTGAGCGCGGTGTCGGACCACAGGAGCAGGTCGCCGGAGCGCTGGTCGGGGACGGTGGCCATCCGCCAGAAGGTCTCCGCCATGTCCGGGAACGACGGCAGGAGCTTGTCGGCGGGGTTGTCGAGGCGGCGGAGATGGGACCCGACGGCATAGACGGCAACAAGCAACAGGAAGGGCAGGGCGCCGAGCCCCACCCGCTGCCAGGGAGTGAGGCGCTGGTGGGCGGGGGTCATGGGGGCGGGAGTCGACAGCGGGGCGACGGTTCATTCGGTCGCTTGGCCGCGCCCCCGGTTTGCACCGCGTGGTTCATCCAACCCGCGATCGGGACCGGGCTCGGGCTGACAAGTCTGCGTCCCCTCGCCCCGGAGGGGAGAGGGACAGGGTGAGCATCTGTATTTGGTGTCAAGGTGCGACGGGGGCATTTGGTTGCCATGTTCGATCTTTGGCGATGAGGGTATTTGCGAGGATGAGCATCTTCCTGGCGAC
>JALHRF010000106.1 GCA_022841545.1 Bauldia sp.
GGACGTCGGTGAGGCCCTTGATGTCGGCGCGGCTGTAGCCGCTGCCGGTCGGGTTGGACGGCGAGTTGAGGATCACCCACTTGGTCTTCGCCGTGATCGCCTTCTCGAGGGCCTCCGGCGTCATCTTGAAGCCGCCCTCCATCGTCGTCCTGACGATGACGGGAGTCGCGCCGGCGAGCGCGACGATCTCCGGGTAGCTGACCCAGAACGGCGCGGGGATGATCACCTCGTCGCCGGGGTTGAGCGTCGCCATCAGCGCGTTGAACAGCACCTGCTTGCCGCCGGTGCCGACGCTGATCTCATCGAGCTTGTAGTCGATGCCGTTCTCGCGCTTGAACTTCTGAGCGATCGCCGCCTTGAGCTCCGGGATGCCGTCGATGGCGGTGTACTTGGTCTTGCCCTCGCGGATCGCGCGGATCGCGGCTTCCTTGATGTTGTCGGGTGTGTCGAAGTCCGGCTCGCCGGCGCCGAGGCCTATCACGTCCATGCCCGCGGCTTTCAGCGCGCGCGCCTTGTCGGTCACCGCGATGGTGGCGGACGGCTTGATGCGGCCAAGCGAGTCGGCGAGGAAACCCATGGTCTTCGAGGCTCCGGTGGCGGAAAACGCGCGGGACCGTAGTGTGCCGGACCTCGAATCTCAAGGGTGTCAATTCATAGGCGTATAGGGTGGAAGTGCTTATCGTTTCGGTACACGAGGCGACCAGAGCGAAGGAACTGCGCCATGCCCACCCTCTCGACCAATGCCGACAGCCTCACCTTCACCGCATCGAACCAGCAGTGGATCATCGAGACCGGTGTCGTCGTCGGCTCGCCGAACGTGCTCAGCGCCGTCATCATGCCGTTGTCGGGCGACAAGCTCGTCAACAATGGCGTGGTGTTCATGCCCGCGGGCGTTCCGGTCGGCGGGGTCGCCGTCTTCGTCACCGGCGCCGGTTCGAGCGTCACCAACAGCAAGACCGGCACCATCGCCGGCCTGAGCGGCATCCAGGCGGCAAGCGGCGGCGTCCAGGTGCACAACGACGGCTCGATCGTCGGCTTCGCCGGGATCGGCATCGACTATGCTCAGGGCAAGGGCGCCACGCTCGACAGTTCCGGCTACGTCTATGGCCAGGCGGTCGCGGTGCGGGGAACGCTGCTCGACGGCTTCAAGCTGAACAACAGCGGAACGATCAAGTCCGACGGCGATGCGGTCGTCATCCTTGCGACCGGCGCGATCGACATAACCAATACCGGCACGATCATCGCGGGCAACGGATCCACGGCGATCATCGCCAACGGCAACGGCGCCAGGGTGGACCTGGTGAACCAGGGCGTGATCAAGGGCACGGTCGAGCTGTCGGCCGGCGACGACAGCTTCGACAATCGCGGCGGCGTGGCCAAGGGGCCGGTCCTTGCCGACGATGGCGACGACCTGCTCATCGGCGGTGGCGGCGCCAACGAACTGCACGGCGAGGATGGCCGCGACCAGATCAGCGGCCGGGGCGGCAGCGACGTGCTGGTCGGCGGCGCGGACGGCGACACGCTCAAAGGCGGCCGCGGCGGCGACGACTTCCGTTATGAGGACGTCTCGGATTCGACCGGCAATACCGCGGCAACCCGTGACGCAATCCTCGACTTCGGCAAAGACGACGTCATCGATCTCCGCCCGATCGACGCGAAGATCGGCAAGGGGAATCAGAAGTTCGACTTTATCGGTACCGGCGAATTCACCGGCAAGAAGGGCCAGCTCCGCTACGAGGTCAACAACAGCGGCGACGCCATCGTGCAGGCCGACGTCACCGGCGACGGCAAGGCCGACATGACAATCCGCGTGGTCGACGTCGACAAGCTCGGCGCCAGCGACTTCTGGCTTTAGTCGACGCTCTGCCGGGCCGTCTGGGCGCGGCCCGGCATTTCCTGGCGACAATCGCGTGGCGGTCTAGGAACGAGCCGCCACATCGCGCTATTGACAAGGACCTCAAATATTGAAATTCTGAATTCAGAATGTAGAATTCGGAATTCGCTGATGGAACCGTTTTCGCCGATTCCCAACCTGATCGAGCAGGTGCACGCGCGGCTGGTCGACGCGATCGCCGACGGCACCCTGCCGCCGGGCGAGCGCCTGACGCAGGAGGACGTGGCGGAGCGGCTTTCCGTCTCCCGCCAGCCGGTCAGCCATGCGCTGCAATTGCTCCGGCGCCAGGGACTGGTGATCGACAGCGGCAAGCGCGGTGTGGAAGTCGCGCCGGTCGAACCCGGCCGCATTCGCGATCTCTATCGGGTCCGTGCCGCCCTTGACGGGCTGGCCTCGCGTCTCGCCGCCGCGCGCGTCACCGCAAGCGAGGCAACGGCGCGCGAAGTCGAGGCGCTCCGCTCCGCGCTCGCCGCGGGGCTGGCGCTCCGCGAGGACGCGAGCATGCGCGATTGGATCGCCGTCGATGTCGCCTTCCACACGGCCGTCTACGAGATCTCGGGCAACCCGGCGATCGCCGAGACGGTGGCCGAGCAATGGCCTCACTTCAAGCGATGCATGGGGGCCGTTCTCCTCCATCGCGACCGGCGACACACGGTCTGGGGTGAACATGCAGCCATCACCGAGGGAATCCTCGCGGGCGATCCTGACGCCGCCGCCGAGGGCGCCATCCGCCACACCGAGAACGCGGGGAACACGCTCTTTGCGCGTCTCCGCGAGAGCAACGCCAGCACCTGAAACGGCAAGCGAGGGAGGAAGCCATGCCAGCCGCCGCAAGCAGCCTTGCCCGTCACCGCAGCCGATCGCCCCAAACGGCCTCGTCCACCGTCTTCCAGGAAGAGTGGCAGGTCTATCGGAAGGTGGTCGACAACAACTACCTCTGCCACCGCGAGGCCTATGCGGTGCTCCGGAACCTGCTCTTGGAGGAGATGCCGGCGCCCTTCCGCTTCCTCGACATCGCCTGCGGCGACGCGAGCGCGACGGTCGGCGCGCTGGCCGACACCGAAGTGGCGCACTATCACGGCATCGACCTGTCGGAACCCGCGCTGGCGCTCGCCGAAAAGACGCTGCGCGCCCTGCCCTGCCCATTCGAACTGACCCGGCAGGACTTCGTCGCCGCCCTGCGCGAGCGCACCGTCTCCGCCGACGTCGCCTGGATCGGCCTGTCGCTCCACCATCTTCAGCGGTCGCAGAAGCGCGAGCTCATGGTCGATGCCCGGCTCATCGTCGGCGAACGGGGCAAGCTGATCGTCTACGAAAACGCCAGCCCGGGCCCCGAGACCCGCGCGGCGTGGATGAAGCGATGGGATCGCCAGCGCCCCGACTGGCGAGCCTTCAGCGACCGCGAGTGGGCCTCGATAACGAATCACGTCCACGCCAACGACCACCCGGAAGCGCATGTGACCTGGCTGGAACTGGGCTATGAGGCCGGGTTCGGACGCGCCCGCTGCCTCTACGAAAGCCCAACGCGGCTCTTCCGGCTCTACTGCTTCGACTGCTGACGGGGTTCAGACCACAGTCACTACCGGCGGGCCCGATCGGATCGTCTGAAGCACGACGCAGTACCGCTCCGTAAGGCGGACGAGGGTCGCGCGCTGCTCCCCGGTGAGGTCGCCGTCGATCTCGAAGGCGAGGCGGATCTCGCGAAAACCGACCGGCGCGGCCCTGTCGACGCCGAGCGTGCCCCGGACATCGAGGTCGCCTTCGGCGCTGACCTTCGCGTCGCGGATTGCGAAACCGAGCGAAGTGGCGACGGCGTTGAGGGTGACGCCGGCGCAGGCGACCAGCGCCTGGAGCAGCATGTCGCCGGAGCAGACGTTTGCGGGTGTTCCTCCGGTCGCCGGATGGAGCCCCGCCTTGACCAGCGCCCTCCCCGTCTCGATCGAGCAGGTGACGCCGTCGCCGAGCGCGCCGCCGGCCCGGAGCGTGATCAGCGCCGCGTCAGGCTCATCGCGATAGCGGGCCTTGAGCGGCGCCTGCAGCGACTTCAGGTCCATGATTTCGAGCACGACAGTCTCCTTGTCATTCGCGTCATTCGCGCCGGCCAGTCATCGTCAACGGTGATGTGTCACCTCACGCGATCGCATTGGACCCGACGCCTGGCGCGATCCTATGCTCGTGCCACGGAGGCATCCATGACCTACACGCTCCATTCGATGCAGAACTCGGGCAACTGCTACAAGCCGCGGCTGCTCATGCATCAGCTCGGCATTCCCTTCCGGCTGATCGATACCGATTCCTTCGATGGCTCGACCCGGACGCCCGAGTACCTGGCGCTCAACCCCAACGGCAAGGTGCCACTCCTCGTCCTCCCCGACGGGCGGAGGCTCGCCGAATCGAACGCCATGCTCCTCCACCTCGCCGAGGGCACGCCATACCTGCCGGGGGACAAGTACGACCGTGCGCTCTGCTACCAGTGGCTGTTCTTCGAGCAGTACAGCCATGAGCCCTATATCGCCGTCGCCCGCTCCTGGCTCCGCCTGATGCCGGGCGGACGGGAGAGGATGAGCGCCGAACGGCTCGCCGATCTTCACGCCCGCGGCTACAAGGCGCTGGCGGTGATGGAGGAACGGCTCGGTGAAGCGCCGTGGTTCGCCGGCGATGGCTACTCCGTCGCCGATATCGCGCTCTTTGCCTATACGCATGTCGCCGGGGACGGCGACTTCGACCTCGCGCCCTATCCGCGCATCCGGGACTGGCTCGGCCGCATCGCCGCGGTGCCCGGCCATGTCGGCATGGACTGGCGCCCCTGAGGCGATGGCCTACTCGTCGGCGACAGGAGCGGGAGGCGGCGCTTCGGCCGCGGCCTTGAGGCGGGCCAAGCCCTTCTCGTAGTCCGGGCCGACCATGCCGTCCATCATCATCCCGAAGTAGCGCGCGATCGGGTTGAAGCCGAGGTCGGTGTCGAGACCCCAGGTGACCGTCGTGCCCGCGCCGGCGGGTTCGAGACGCACGGACGCGAGCGCCGTCCCCGCCTCGACGAACATGACCTCCATGTCGACCCGGGTGTCAGGCTCGATCGCCGTGATCGACATCGACCCGGATCCGACCCGTTTGTCTCCGCTCTCCCAGTTGAGGGTCTGCCCGACCCCGTCGATCGGACCGGTGAAGGTGTAGACGGTCTCGGGATCGATGTCGGTCCAGGGCGACCATTCACCGAAGCGGCGGAGGTCGCCGACCAGCGCAAAGACCGCAGACGGCGGCGCGGCGATCTCGACCGAGCGGGCGACGATGGCGTGGCGCGGCAGAATGAAGGCCACAACGATCGCGATCGCGACCACGCCGATGATGGCGATCCCCAACCAGCGCAGCGCGCGGCCGGTCTGGCTTACTGGCGGCTCGGACCTGGCCGCCGCCGTGGGTGCGCCTACGACTGTCGCCAGCGGCGCATTGCGGTTAGAGTCGGGTTCGGTCGCCATGGCCCACCATAGCCGACAAATCCGGCCGGCGAGAGCGGGTGACGGAGCCTTTCACATGAAAAAAGGAGGCGCCGAAGCGCCTCCAAGTTTCCGTTCCGTCGGGTTCTCATCCAGCGGGATGAGCTCTGTGGGCCCGCGATGTCGTTGTCGCGCGGTCGCCCGAATCTCGTGTGCCGGATAGCCGTTCACGGCGGAGGCCCGAGAGCCGGGCACTCTTCCGGTTCAGGTTTCCCGTGGAAAGGGGAGGCGCCGAAGCGCCTCCAAGTTTCCGTTCCGTCGGGTTCTCATCCAGCGGGATGAGCTCGGTTCGGGTCTCCCCGAATTACTTCGGCAGGCAGCTGTCGGCAGTCGCCTGCGTGCATTCGTCAAGGCCGGTGAACAGCGGATCGTCGACCGTCTCGCCGTTGATCAGCTGGATCAGGACGGTCGGGGCGCGATAGCCCATCTCGAACGGCCGCTGGCCGATCTGAACATGGCTAAGCCCGCCCTTGAGCGCGTCCATCTGCGGCGGCAGCGTGTCGCCGGCGATGACGATGAGCTCCTTCGAGTCGAGCTTGTCCTTCACCTGGGTGAGGTTCGCCTTGTAGGCCTCGGGACCGAACTGCGCCCAGCCGCCGATAAGGATGAACGCATCGAGGTCGGGATTGGCGGTGAAGGTATCCGCCATCTGCTGGTTGGCGGTGGTGATGTCGTCATTGGTGAAGACCGGGCAACCGTCGATCTCGGTCCAGCCACCCTGGCCGGTGAGCTTCTCGGTGCCTTCGGCGCCGGCGATCGTGTCGCGGAAGCCCGCGGCGCGCTCGTTGATGTTGTTGGCCGCGACGTTGCCGAGCTGGAGGCAGACCGTGCCGCCATCGGGCTTCAGGCCCTTGAGATGCTCGGCCATCTTGACGCCCATGTCGTAGTTCTTGGTGCCGAGATAGGTGAGACGAAGCGCGCGGTCGGCCGCCTCGAGGTCGGCGTCGATCGTCATGATCGGGATGGTCGGCGCCTTGGCCTTGAGCATGTTGGCCATGGCCGGGGCGTTCGACGGCGAGATCGCGATGCCGGCCACGTCAGGACGGTTGATCAGATCCTCGACGAGCTGGACTTCGCCCGCCTCGTCCGACGACAGCGCCGGGCCGGTGTAGAGACACTCGTATTCCGAGTCCGGATTCTCCTCGTTCCACAGCTTGCAGCCGTTGCCGAGCACGGTGAAGAACGGGTTGTCGAGCCCCTTCACCACGACGGCGAGCGTCTTCTTCTGCGCCATGGCCGGCCCGGCGGCGACCGCAAAGGCGGCCGCGGCGATCAGCAGGAATCCTCTTTTCATACTTTCCTCCCATTTACATGCCGGCTGAGCCCGGCAGGTTTCGTCATCAGCCCGGGTACCAGACCTTGCGCGGATCCTCGGGCGGCCGCTCATAGGTCCAGGCCGCGTCGATCAATCGCTCGAGGTCGTATTGCGGCTCCCAGTCGAGGGCGAAGCGCGCCTTCGAATTGTCGAGCCACGTCGAGTGGTACTCGCTCGGTATGTCGATCGAGTCGAGACCGCGGGTCCGCTTGAGGTAGTCCGCCATCTCGCCGTAATCGACGGGGCGGTTCATGCAGATGTTGAAGAGCTGTTGCTCGGCGCGCGGATTGTCGAGGGCGGCGAGGATGGCGCGGCAGAGATCGTCGGCATGGACGAAGTTCCGCTTGAGCGGGCGGCCGTCGGCGTCGCGAAGGAGCGGCACCGTCCCGCGCTGGTGATAGCGGCGCGCATCGGCCTCCGGGACCATCGTCTTCCAGTCCGGACCACCGAACACGTCGTCGCCGAACGACAGCGTGTAGCGGAAGTCGTCCTTCTCCATGATCCAGGGCGCGCGGAGGCAGCAATAGTTGATGCCGTACTGGACGCCGAACTGCTCGAGCATGACCTCCTCGAGCACCTTCGACAGCGCGTAGCAGCCCGGATAGGCCATGTGCGGCGACTCTTCGGTAACCGGGCCGTCATGCCGGTAGAAGAAGTGACCGACCCCGGCGTCGCCGCCGATCAGGATGAACTGCCGGGCCGTCGGGCTGCCACGGAACTCCTCCAGCAGCCAGAAGAGCCCCTTCACGGCGACGTCCATGACGTCGTCGGGGGTTTCCTTGCAGGTCGCGAGGTGGATGACGTGGGTGACGCCGCTCATCGCCTGGGCGGCAACGTCGCGATCGGCGATCGATCCGCGCACGACCTCGATCCGGTCCGTCGCCTCGATAAGCCGATTGTGACAGAGGGCACGGATCGTGACATCCGCCCGCTCCGGATCGGCCGTAAGCCGCGCAATCAGATTCCGGCCAACCTTTCCGGTCGCTCCGGTCACCAGAACTCGCATCGTCTTCTCCCTGGCGGCCAACTAATATCGATGAGGGCCGCAAGTCAACGTCTTTTGTCGTATGAATATGCGATAACCCGTTTCATCCACCGGTCTCGCGCAACGGCCCTCAGCCCGCTCCGCATGCGGACGTGAACTCTCCCCAACGCCGCGCTGCGAGGCACGACGTGCGAACCTCATTCCGCACTGGATCGGCACGATACCGGCCCGGATCGAATTGTCTCAGAGGGAGGTACAGCGCTGCGTCCTCGCCGAATCATAGGATATTCCATAGATATTCCATCGACGGCCGATTGACGCGAAAGAAACGGATGAGCTAATGCATCAGCAGACAAGCGACCTGACGCCGCCATCGTCAGCGCGATAAAAACGGGAGGGCGCAGGTCTCATGGCCCTGCTCGAACTGACCAACATCTCGAAGCACTTCGGGGCCATTCACGCGCTCAACGACGTCTCGGTCGAGATCGACGCCGGCCAGGTCATCGGACTCATGGGCGACAACGGCGCCGGCAAGTCGACGCTGGTCAAAATTATCGCCGGCAATTTTCCGCCGACGCATGGCGTCATGCGGATGGATGGCCGGGAGATGGTCCTCCACAAGCCGATCGACGCCCGGCAGCACGGCATCGAGATCGTGTACCAGGACCTCGCCCTCTGCGATAACCTGACCGCGGCGGCCAACGTCTATCTCGGGCGCGAGCTGCGCAAGGGCTTCGGGCCGTTCCGCGTACTCGACTATCAAGCGATGTACCGCCGCGCAGGCGAACTCTTCAGGGAGCTGAAGTCGGAAACGCGTCCCCGGGACTACGTCAAGCAGATGTCGGGCGGCCAGCGGCAGGCCGTGGCCATCGCCCGCACGATGCTGTCGGAAGCGAAGATCGTGCTCATGGACGAGCCGACCGCAGCGATTTCGGTCCGGCAGGTCGCGGAGGTGCTGAATCTCATCCGCCATCTTCGCGACCGCGGCATCGCAGTGATCCTGATCAGCCACCGCATGCCGGACGTGTTCGGCGTCGCCGACCGCATCATCGTCATGCGCCGAGGCAACAAGGTCGCCGACAAATTCGTCGCCTCGAGCTCGCCCGAGGAAGTGACCGGCCTGATCACCGGCGCCATCGAGAGGGCCTGAAGCCATGGCCGAAACCACGCAACACGGGCAGTCGGGCATCCTCTCGCTGGACGATTCGATCAACCGGCGGACCCACGGCGCCTTCGGTCACCTCCTGACCAAGCAGACCTTCTGGGTGTTCGTCGCCTCGGTACTGGCCTTCCTGTACCTGACCTGGGCCAGCGACGCCTTCTTCACCGGCAACAACCTCTTCAACGTCGCCCGCAACTGCGCCTTCGTCGGCATCATCGCGCTCGGCATGACGGCGGTGATCATCACCGGCGGCATCGACCTCTCGGTCGGCTCGATCCTGGCCCTCACCGGCATGGTCGGCGGCATGATGATGTCGTGGGACTATACGATCTGGGTCGCGCTGTCGGCCGCGATCGGCGCGGCGCTTCTCTGCGGCTTCGTCAACGGCGTACTCATCGCCTATGTCGGCATGCCGGCCTTCGTCGTCACCCTCGGCATGATGTCGATCGCGCGGAGCCTGGCGATGGTGCTGTCGGGCAACCAGATGGTCTACCAGTTCGGCGTCGACCACGACAAACTGGTGGGGATCGGCGGCGGCTCGACGGCGGGATGGTTCCGCACCTTCGCCGAAGCCGCGGGACCGGAAACCTCGCTCGGTGCGTTCTTCACGACGCTGTCGGAGCTGATCATCATCCCGAATCCGGCGATCATCCTCGCGGTCCTCGCCCTGGTGTTCGGCTTCACCTTCCGCTGGACCCGATGGGGCCGGCACATCTTCGCCATCGGCGGCAACGAGCATGCGGCCACGCTCACCGGCGTGCCGGTGCGGCAGATCAAGGTCAGCGTCTACATGCTGTCGGCGCTGATGGCCGGCATCGCCGGCATCCTCCTGGTCGGCTGGCTCGGCACCATCACCACCGGCATGGGCGCCGGCATCGAACTGGTGGTTATCGCGGCGGTGGTGATCGGCGGCGCCAATCTCGCCGGCGGCTCGGGCACCGCGTTCGGCGCCGTGGTCGGCGCGGTGCTGATCGAGATGATCCGGAACAGCCTGACGCTGCTCGGGGTCAACCCGTTCTGGCAGGGAACGTTCATCGGGTCCTTCATCATCATCGCCGTGCTCTTCGACCGCATCCGCGCGTTCCAGCAGTCGCGGTAGACAGAGCCGACTCGTTCGAAATCGAAGTCCCGGACATTGCGGGCGACAACAGGCTTCAGAAGCAGGATGGACAGCTAATATTATCGAGGGCTATTAGTCGACGAGGACGCTTCCAGCATGGGACCTTCAGGCAATGGACGAGACCGCGGGCGCGCGGCGCAACCGTGACCGCGATCGGGCTCCGCCCGAACAGCGGAGCGCTCCACGCGGCACGGGCAAGCGCGTCACCATGACCGATGTCGCCCGGCTCGCCGCCTGCTCGCAGTCGACGGTCTCGGTGGTGCTCAACAACACGCCGGGGATACGCATCTCGAAGGAAACCCGCGAGCGGGTGATCAAGGTCGCCGTGGAGCTTGGCTACGAGATCGTCCCGGGCCATGCGGCGCTTTCCGACCGGCCGCGCCAGATCGCGATCGTCTTCGACCGCATCGCCACCAGTCCCGAGGCCGTGGTCTCGATCGACGGGGCGCGCGAGATGGCGTGGACCACGGGCCACGTCGTCATCATCGCCCAGAGCCTCAACGACGCCGAGATGGAACCGGCGACGATCGAGGCGATGCTCAGGAACGGGGTCGACGCGCTGATCTACGCCACCATCATGACCCGGAAGGTCGAGGTGCCGGCGCAGCTCTACAAGGCGCGGGTGCCGGTGGTGCTCCTCAACTGCTATTCCGACGACCGCCGCTTCCCGAGCGTCTGCCCGGGCGAGGTGGCCGGCGGCCACCGCGCCACGGAGACGCTGGTCCGCGCCGGGCACCGCCGCATCGCCATCATCACCGGCGAGATGTGGATGGACGCCGCCCGCGACCGGCTCCGCGGTTATCGCCAGGCGCTCGCCACCGCCGACATCGCCTACGACCCGGCGCTGGTGCGCGAGGGCAACTGGCAGACCAGCGCCGGCTACGAGCAGACCCACACGCTGATGAAGCTGAAGCATCCGCCGACGGCGATCTTCTGCTCCAACGACCGCATGGCCGTCGGCTGCTACGAGGCGCTCAAGGAGCGCGGCTTTTCCATCCCCGGCGACGTTTCGGTGGTCGGCTACGACGACGAGGAGGTCGCGCGCCATCTCTCGCCGCAGCTCACCACGCTGGTCTTGCCGCACCGCGAGATGGGGCGCTGGGCGATCGAGCGGGCGCTCTCGCCGTCGGCGAGCGGCAAGCAGCCGATCACCAAGCTCGAATGCCCGCTGATCACCCGCGACTCGGTCCGCGACCTCGCCTGAGCGCAATCCCCGTTCCGCTGATGACGCGCGCGCCCTTCCCGGCGTAGCATCAGCCCGAGGCGGGAGAAGATCGACATGGCGCAGTTCGCGAACCTGACGGAAGGGCTTCGCTTCCGCGTCGTGCTCCGGCCCGGCGTGGCGCTCGGGCCAGGCAAGGCGGATCTGCTCGAGGCGATCCGTGACACGCGCTCGCTGACCGCCGCCGCGACCCGCTTCGGCATGAGCTACAAGCGCTGCTGGAGCCTCGTCCAGGAAATGAACGCGGCCTTCCGGACTCCGCTGGTCGAGACCGAGAAAGGCGGCACCGGCGGCGGCGGCGGCGCGCGCCTGACCGCGCTCGGGGACCATGTGCTCGACCGCTACCGGCAGATGGAGGCGGACGCAGAAGCCGCCATCGCCGCCGGCGTCAACGATCTCCGCAAGCATCTCTCCCCGGCCGCGGAATGACGTTCAGGGCGGTTGATTTATCGACCTGTCCGTGATGACATATCGCTCGATATTCCCGTCGGTACATATCGAGGAGACCTGTCGATGCGCCTCGCCTTCACCCGCCGCTCGCTCGCGGGACTGGCATTTGCAGCGCTGCTGCCGCTGTCCATCGCGCAGGCGCAGGCGGAAGACGTGACGGTCTTCGCCGCCGCGAGCCTCAAGAACGCGCTCGACGACGTCGCCGCCGCCTATAAGGCCGAAACCGGCAACGCCGTGGTCATCAGCTACGCGGGCAGCAATGCGCTCGCCAAGCAGATCGAGGAGGGCGCGCCGGCCGACATCTTCTTCTCGGCCGACCTCGCCTGGATGGGCTATCTCGAGGAGCGGAACCTGATCCGCGACGACACCCGCCAGACACTCCTCGGCAACGAGATCGTCCTGGTCGCCCCGGCCGATTCGTCGGCGGCGATCACCCTCGAACCGGGCGCCGACGTCGCCGCCCTGCTCGGGACGGACGGGCGGCTGGCGATGGCCAATGTCGACTCCGTCCCGGCCGGCAAATACGGCAAGGCGGCGCTGGCGGCGCTCGGCATCTGGCCGAGCGTCGCCGAGCGGGTCGTGCAGGCGGAAAACGTCCGTGCCGCGCTGGCCTTCGTCGCCACCGGCGAGGCGCCGCTCGGCATCGTCTACAAGACCGACGCCAACTCCGAGCCCAGGGTCAAGTCGATCGCCGCATTCCCCGCTGACAGCCACCCGCCGATCGTCTATCCGGTGGCAGTGACGGCCGCCTCGACCAACCCCGATGCGCAGGCGTTCTTCGACTACATGCGCTCCGACGCGGCCCGGCCGGCCTACGAGAAGCAGGGCTTCACCATCGTTGCGCCGGCGAGTTGACGCGTCGGCCAAGGGAGAACCGAGATGAAGATCAGCGCAGGCACGAGAGACATCGAAACGGCTGACATGCCGGTGGCGGTGGAGTGACCAATGCGCGTCCGGAAACCACGCTTCTGCCTTATGGCGCTCGCCCTCTTCGCGGCCACTCCGGCGATCGCGGCCTGCGAGGACCCGGCCTGGGACACGACCGCGGTCATGGCGCGCCTCGCCGCCGCCGTCTCTCCCGCCGAGGGCCAATCGCTCGATCGCGACGCCGCGCCGGGACTGGCGATATCGCTCGTGCCAGTCGCCGAGGTCAGGTTCGAGATTCCGCCGGAACGTCCGGCGCGCAACCCCGACCCGCGCGGTGCGGTGCTCCTTTTCGAGGCCGGCGCGGCCGGGATCTACCGGGTGGCTCTCTCGGCGCGGGCGTGGATCGACATCGTCCAGGACGGGAAATACCTGGCGCCGGTCGCCTTCGTCGACTTCATGGACTGCGCCGACCTCCACAAGATCGTCGCCTTCGAAATCGGGGCGGGTCCCTTCGCCCTCCAGCTCAGCGACGCGACGGCGCCATCGATCGCCGCAGCCATAACTCCGGCCCCGTGACGCAGTCGGCGCGACGATGTTCGACGCGCTGACCCCGGAGGAATGGGAGGCAATCCATCTCAGCCTCCGGATCGCCTCGGTGGCGATGATCGGCAGCCTGCCCTTCGGCATCTTCGTGGCGTGGCTGCTGGCGCGGGTCAGCTTTCCCGGCCGGGCGATCGTCGACGGCATCGTGCATCTGCCACTGGTCATGCCGCCGGTCGTCACCGGCTACCTGCTCCTCCTCGCCTTCGGCCGCCGCGGCCCGATCGGTCAGTTCCTCGAGAGCACCTTCGGCATCGTGCTCGCCTTCAACTGGACCGGCGCAGCGCTGGCTGCTGCGATCATGGGCTTCCCGCTGCTGGTCCGCGCCATCCGCCTGTCGATCGAGGCGATCGACCCGGGGCTCGAATCCGCGGCATCGACGCTCGGCGCCAACCGGTTCGTCGTGTTCGTGTCGATCACGCTGCCGCTGATGCTGCCCGGCATCCTCGCCGGGGCCGTCCTCTCCTTCGCCCGCGCCCTCGGCGAGTTCGGCGCGACGATCACCTTCGTCGGCAACATTCCGGGGCTGACCCAGACCATCCCGACCGCGATCTACACCTATACCCAGGTGCCCGGCGGCGAGACCGCGGCACTCCGGCTGACGGTCATCGCCATCGCCATCGCCTTCGCCGCGCTCCTCGTCTCCGACGCGCTGGCGCGCCGGGTCACGCGCCGAATGCTCGGCCGATGACGATCCTGGTCGAAGTCGAGAAGCGGCTGGGGGACTTCGCGCTCGACGCACGCTTCCGGAGCGAGGGCCGGGTGACGGCGCTGTTCGGCCGGTCCGGCGCGGGCAAGACGACGCTGGTCAACCTCATCGCCGGCCTGATCCGGCCCGACGCCGGCCGGATCGCGGTCGACGGCGAGACCCTGGTCGACACCGCGCGCGGCATCTTCGTCCCGGCGCATCGGCGGCGCATCGGCTACGTCTTCCAGGAGGGCCGGCTTTTCCCGCATATGTCGGTGCGCTCGAACCTCCTCTACGGCCGCCGCCTTTCGCCGCGCGAGGGTCGTTGGGGGTCGCTCGAGGCGACCGTGGACCTCCTCGGTATCGGTAACCTCCTCTCGCGCCGGCCGGCAGCGCTTTCGGGCGGCGAGAAGCAGCGTGTCGCCCTCGGCCGCGCGCTGCTCGCGAGCCCCCGCCTGGTCCTCCTCGACGAGCCGCTCGCCGCTCTCGACGAGGCGCGGAAGGCAGATCTCCTTCCCTATATCGAGCGGCTTCGCGACGAGATGCGGCTTCCCATCGTCTATGTCAGCCATTCGATCGAGGAGGTCGCGCGGATTGCCGACACCATGGTGGTGCTCGCCGATGGCAAGGCCGTCGCGACCGGCCCGGTCGGCGACATCCTGGCCCGCGCCGACCTCCGCCCCTACACGGGACAGGCGGAGGCGAGCGTCGTGATCACCGCGACCGTCGCGGGAGGCGACGCCGGCGCCGGCGTCACGCATCTCGATCATCCGGCGGGGCGGCTCTCGGTGCCGCGCCTCGAGCTTCCGACGGGAAGCGCCGTGCGGCTCCGTATCCGGGCCCGCGACGTCGCCATCGCGGTCGGCGAGCCGGGCCGCCTGTCGATCCGGAACCGGCTCGCCGCGACCGTGACGTCAATCACGCATGACCGCCCGCCGATGGTCGAGGTGCGGCTCGACGCGGTCGGCGAGACGGTGATCGCCAGCATCACCGACGAGGCGGCGCTGTCGCTCGGCCTCCGACCGGGCATGGCGGTCGTCGCGCTGATCAAGTCCGCAGCCTTCGACCGCATGTCGCTCGGCCCGGCGGAACAGTCCGCGCCGTGACTCGGCAGAATCGCGACGCTTTCAATTTGCGTCCACTTGGTTAAACTGACGATCGGGCGCACGGGGGGAGGCGAATGGACAATCCTCACCTGTCGAGACTGACGCGAACCGCCGGACGCGGAGCGTTGGGCATAGTCGTCGCCGGCAGCCTCTGCGTCGGCGCCCTCGCCGAAGTGCGCAGTTCGACGCAGACCCGGTCGTACAGCGTCGGCGGCACGACCGCCGCCACCCTCGTCTCCTATATGCGGTCGAACCCGTTCCACGGCTCGAAGGGCGATGCGGTGGCGAACATCCGGCCGACCTATGCGCTGAGCATCGCCACCTCGCAGACCGGCGGCACGTGCCGGGCGAGCAGAGTGACGCTCAACATCCGCTTCGTGATGACGCTGCCGCAGGCGCGAAGCGCCTCGGCGATGGGGTCGAGCACGCGCTCGGCCTGGAACAGCTTCGTCGCCTTCGCGCGGCAGCACGAGCAGACCCACCGCAGCATCTACGTCCAGTGCGGCAACGCTTTCGTCGCCAAGGCGGAGCGGCTCACTGCCTCGAATTGCGCGTCGCTGCAGGCCTCTATCCGGAAGCTCCTCGAACGGGAGAAGGCGGTCTGCGAGGGGCGGCAGCGGGCCTTCGACCGCTCGGACTATCGGCGGCTCGCCAACCTGAGCCTGTTCAAGATGGCGCGGGGCACGTCCCGGGCTTCGCGGTAGAACCGCTCCACCCGGGACGCCTGCGCTCGGTCGCGCCCCACTTCACTCGCCGAGCAGCAACTTCATTTCTACGTGCAGTTCGACGCGAGCTTGCCGCTCCCGCCCACCACCGTCACCTTCACCCGCGCGACGCCAGACCGGATCATGCCGATCCGCTCCGCCGCCCCTTGGGTGAGATCGATCACGCGGCCGCCGGTGAACGGGCCGCGATCGTTGATCCGCACGACGACGGACCGTCCATTGGACAGATTCTCGACCCGCACCTGAGTGCCGAAAGGCAGGCTCCGGTGCGCTGCGGCGAGGGCTGAGGCATTCATCCTTTCACCACTCGCGGTCCTCGTTCCCATCTTGTACCAGGAGGCCTTGCCGCACTGACTGGCGGCGGCATCCGCCTGGCTTACCGAACCAACCATCGCCGACAACACGACGACAGCCACTCCAAGCGCGCGAGCGCGCAACTTCACTGACCCCACTCTTACTCATCCCGTCCCGAGAACCGCACCACTTCCTTGGGTGCGTCCCCCCGGCCCCTTGCACGAGCCGCAACGACGCCGGTGACGACGAAACGACGAGCGCCCTAGAGGCGGGCCGAATGCGGCGCGAATGCGGCCCGGGAATAACGCTTGGAATCAGGCGGCAAACGAAAGTGATCGCGGCATTTCCGCTACTTGACGCGCTCGATCAGCGCCATTGCCGCGGCCGGGGCGCGGACCTTGGCGCCGGCGATCATGTAGACGAAGACGTCGCGCTTCTTCTTCGCGGCCGGCTTCGGGTGGAAGCGGACGAGATCGTCCGGCGCGCCGCCGCCGGCGAAGGATCTCGCGCGGGCCGCCCAGCGGTCGAGATCGTCACGCGCGTAGCCGGTGTCATGTTCCTCCTCGGTCCGCTGCAGGCGCATGTAGACGAAGGGGGCGGTGACATCGGCGATCGCCGGATAGTCGTCGGAGTCGGCGTAGACGACGGCGACCTCGTGCTTGCGGAGGAGGTCGACGAACTCGGGCACCAGGAACGTCTCGCTCCGCACCTCGACGACGTGACGCATCGGACGCCCGTCCTTCTCCTTCGGCAGGAGCGCGAGGAAGGCGGCGAAGTCGGCATCGAATTTCTTGTGCGGGGCGAACTGCCAGAGCACCGGGCCGAGCTTGTCGCCGAGCGCCAGGATGCCGCTGCCGTAGAACCAGTCGATCGCCTCGCCGGCCTCGGCCAGGGCCTTCTTGTTGACCACGGCGCGATGGCCCTTCACCGCGAAGACGAAATCCTCCGGCGTCTCGTCGCGCCACTTCGCGAAGGAGGCCGCCGACTGGGTCCGGTAGAAGGTGCCGTTGATCTCGATGGTGGTGAGATGCGCGCCGGCATGGCGGAGCTCGTCCGCATGCTTGAGGCCCTCGGGATAGAACGTCCCGCGCCACGGCTCGTAGGTCCACCCGCCGATACCGACCCGGATCATCGCCCTGCCCCGCTCCTTCGCACACCGACTCGCGGCGGGCATGATAGGGCCGCCCGGTCCGGCCGCCACCCGGAAAGCGCCGGGTGCGATGTCGTCCGGGAGTACCCGCGGGCCGTGTCAACGCGACGATGCCTGCGGCCCCGGCCGTCTCCGGCGTCGGGACGGGGCGCCGGCGGCGCGTTTCGCCTGCATCGCCCGGAACCAAGCGGCGTGTCTCCGCGGATCCCAATCGGGGTCGACTCCGGTGCCGTCCCGGTCCGTCGGCGCCGGCGGCCCGCCTGGCTCGTGCATCGCTTGCTTGAATTCCGGAAGGACCGTGGCCCGGAGCAGGTCGTTGTGCCGTTCCCAGCACTCGACCCGGCGGGAACGACAGCCGCCGGCTCGGCAACACGCGTCGTCACCGCAGAACTGATAGAGCCCGATGCTTTCGACCATCATGCGCAGGACCAGGTTGCCCAGGTACTCGGTCTTGCGCGTGCTCCTGACGTGGGCGACGTAATCCTCGCGCGTGACCCAGGACGGCAGGTCGTGGGGAATCTCCACCGGGTCGTCCACGGTCCAGACGTCGGCGATGCCGACCTGGGTGCGGTAACCGGGGACGGGTGGGGACTTCGGTCTGCGGCGCTTCGGCAAGACATGCTCCTGCGTTGCCGCGCCCGTTGCCGAGCCGGCCTGGTGGGGGCCTCCCGTTCCGTCTGTCCCATTTCCCCGGGACCGAGGGGGGCGGGGCGCCGGAAGGCGCCAGAGCCTTGCAAGAACGGACGCCGGACCGGCGCCCCGCGCGACGTCTTAAGGCCTTGCCCGAACCCCGCGCTCCACCGGGCGGAATCGAACGGACCAGGTGTGGCCGGTCCGCCGTGGCGCCGGCTTCCCGCCCTCCGCCGTTGCCGGCAAGCGGTCGAGAAGCAGGCCCGCCCGGCTTAAGGTCAGCCGGTGACAGCCGGTCATAGTGCCGGCCGGCGGTTTGGTCGGGCGCCTCCCGGCACGTCCGGTTCCGAAATCCGGCCGCGGCGGGCGCCGCTCCTCTCCCTCGTGACGGTTTCGGTCGCGACACGACCCCCTCGCGGGACAGGACGGCAGGAGCACTATATCAGGAATATTTTCCTGTCAAGGCACTCGTCGAGTCATAAGGCAAAGCCCCTCTCCGAAAATCGGCTCGCCCCGTCCCGGGAGGTTGACGTAGCGGGACGTCAGCGGTCTCGGGGCACCGGCCGGGGAAAGGGAATGTCGGCGAGCTCGCGGGCGTTCATCGCCCTGAGCGCCGGGTGAGACAGCGGGTCACGGACGGTGCGGGCCTCGGCGAAGAGCTGACGGGTGGCTGCGGCACGGCGGATATGGCTCCAGAAAAACTTCATCATTGCGATCCTCCATCGACGGCATTTCAGGAGATTTCGCGCCGAACGGTGCAGTTCTTCAATGGAGAATGGCTGGCAAGTAGTATAGGAAAACTGGATGAAGAACATGCATGTCGGATTGAACGGGCTGCGGGCGGTGGAGGCAGCCGGCCGGCTCGGCTCGCTCCGGAGCGCGGCCGAGGCGCTGGGCGTTTCGATCGGCGCGGTGAGCCAGCTCGTGCTGAAATGCGAGGCGCAGCTCGGCCGCGCCGTGTTCGAGCGGCGACCGCGCGGCATCGTGCCGACTGCCTTCGGCAAGGCCCTGCTGCCGCAACTCACCAGCGGCTTCCAGACGCTCGACGCCGCGGTCGGACTGGCGCGCCGCCACGCGGACACCGTGCTCACCATCTCGGTCGCGCCGGTCTTCGCCTCGAAATGGCTGGTGCCGCGGCTCGCCTCATGGTCGCGCCGCCACCCGGAGATCACGGTGCGGCTCGACGCCTCGGTGGCGCTCGTCGACATCGACACCTCCGACGTCGACCTCGCGATCCGCGTCGGCGACGGCAAATGGCCGGGCGTGAAGGCCGCCTTCCTGCTCGGCCAGGAGATTTTTCCTGTAGCGGCGCCGGCGGTCGCGGCGAAGCTCCGCACGCCGCGCGACCTCTACCGGACGCCGATCGTCCGCGACGCCAATTCGACGCTGACCTGGGACCTCTG